>DATINB010000414.1:0-5504 GCA_035474775.1 Luteimonas sp. | reverse complement strand
GTCGCCTCGCGGGCTTCCACGTTCTTCTTGGTGATCGCCAGCTTCTCGTTCTGCTCGAGGTCGTTGGTGACGATGTTCTGCGCCGCGGTCAGTTCGGTGATCTTGCGGATGCCCTGGGCATCCATGATGTTGTTGGGGTCGAGGTCGGCCTTGCGGGTCTGCTCGAGGTAGTCGATGGCCACGTCCTCGAGCGCGTAGCCGTTGAGGTCGTTGCCGATCACCTTGATGATCTCGTCGCGGAACTCCTGGCGCTTCTCGAACAGGTCGATGAACTCGAACTTCTTGCCGACCGTCTTCAGGGCTTCGGAGAACTTGGCGTTGAACAGCTCGTCGACCGCCATCTTGTCGGAGGCGCGCGCGGCGCCCACCGCCTTGGCCACGCGCAGCACGTCGGCCTGGGTCTCGTTCACGCGCAAATAGAAGGCGACCACGATGTCGGCGCGCATGTTGTCCTTGCAGATCAGGCCTTCCTTGCCGCGCCGCTCCACCTGCAGCGTGATCAGGCTGATCTGCATGTGCTCGGCGCGGTACAGCACCGGGATGATCAGGCCGCCGGTGAATCGGACCTTGGGCGTGGCGCTCAGGTCGTTGACGATCAACGCGGTGCCCTGGTCGACCTTGATGTAGAACGCGCGGAACAGCCCGAACACCCCCAACAGCAGCATCAGCAGGACGCCTGCGCCGATCACGAACGGCAGGATCATAGACAGACTCATTTCCACCTCTCCTTGGGATGTGTCGTTACACGCTCTGGAACTGCCGCTCGGGGATCACCCGGTAGGCATGTTGGGCATCGAGGTATTCGATGAGGGCCACGCGGTCGCCGCGTGCGATCCGCGCCTCGCCGGCATGGCGGACCTGCAGCACCAGGCCGGCGCCACCGTCGTCGAACCGCGCCAGACCGTAGCCCGCATCGACCGACGGCGAGGTCACCACCGCGACCTGGCCCAGCAGCGACGCCTCGGTCGGCGGCCGCAGCCGAAGCAGCAGGCGCGCCATCGGACGCAGCAGCAGCGAGGTGGCGAACAGGCCGGGAACGAGCATCGCGAGCGCGATCGCGGCGCCGGCCACGACGCGCACGCCGGCGGGCACGTGCGAGAGCACCAGCAGGTGCACGAAATAGGTGCCGAGCCAACCGATGAAGGCCAGCACCGTCAGGATCACCATCAGCGGCACGCCGGACAGGCCCATGCGCGACAGCAGGGCCGCCGCCCCGCTGGCACCGTCGGCATCGCCGTCGCCCGCCAGCAGCGTGTCCGCGCCGTCGGCCCCGAACAGCCCGGTGGCGGCGAGCGTCCAGTACGCGACGCAGACCGCCAGCAGCACGCTGTAGGGCAGGGTGGGGAAGGCGAGCGCGGTACGCAGGAAGTCGGTCATGGCCTGGCCTTGGGTGGCGTCCGGGGCGCGCGCGTGGCGGAACGGCGCGCGGTCGCCTGCGGCGCCAGCCGCGCGAGCACCGCGTCCACGGGCGACGGCGTCCCCTCCCCGGGCTCCGTCAGGCCCGCAGCATGCAGCCGCGCGTCGAGATCGTCGAGTGGCAGGTGACCGCGGCCGGGATCCCGCGCGTCCGCCGCGTCGCGCGCGTCCGCGGGACTGGCCGCGCGCGCGCGGATGCGGTTGGCGGATTCGATCGCGGTGGGAATGCCGGCGAGGTCACCGTGGCGCGGGTTGGCGAACGCCTGTTCGGCGCGGGCGACACTCTCCGATGCCCGCACCAGGTCGAGCCGGTGCTTCAGGCGGCGCACCGCGTGTTCCCCGCGCTCGAGCAGGTGTTCGAGCTCCGCGATCTTCTGCTCGCCGTCCGCCAGCTGCTGGCGCTCCGCGTCGCGCATGCCTTCCAGGTCCACGAACGCCGCGGCGACCTCGCGCGCGAGTGCGGGGCGGCGCGCGCGCAGCGCGGCCACCGCCTGCCGTTCGCGCTCCGCGAGTTTGGCGACGATCGCATCGTGGCGCTCGCGCGCCGTGAAGCGATGGGCCCGGAGGGTGTCGAGCGTGCGCCTGGACTCGCGCACGCTGTCGTCGGTGTTGCGGATCTCCTGGTCGAGCGCGCGCATCAGCGCGCTGCCGCCGAGTGCCTCGCTGAACTCGCCGATGCGTTCGCGCAGGCGATCCAGGAGGTCGCTCAGGCTCACGCGTGCGGCCCTGGGCGCGCGGCGGGTGGCACGGTGCCGCCGTCCTCGCGCAGGAACGCCCGGTGCGCCTCGACCGAGGCGATCACGTTCTCGGCCAGCGTCTCGATCTCGAACAGGATGGTGGCCAGCTGCGCCTGCACGTCGAGCGCGCCGAACATGATGTAGCAGGGCGTGCCGCCGATCGATTCGATGCCGACCGAGCTGAGCGGCACCCGCTTGTGGGTGCGCAGCACGTGCGCGTTGTACGCCGCGGGGTCGATGACCTGGTGCAACGGCCACATCAGCGCTTCCACGATGATCTGCTGGCCGCCGATCGCCACCAGGATCGGCAGGTCGCCCAGCTCGCGCATCGCCAGGCGCAGGGCCGGCTCGGCACCCTCCAGTCGCTCCACCTCGATCCAGCCGGCCTGGGCCGCGCGGCACGCCCGCAGCGCGTGTTCCAGCGTGTCGATGGTCCAGCCGACGGCCACGGGCCCGTCCTGGCCGGCATCCTCTGCCGCCTGCCGCAAGCGGCGTTCGGTCGCGGTGAGTTCGCCGGCGTGTTCCGGGCGGATCCAGACATCCTTCTTGACCAGCCCGGCATTTCGCATCCGTTCGCGGAACTCGCGCACGTAATCGGTCGATGAGCGCGGTGGGTCCCCTTTCATGTAATTCAGGCTACGACCTTGCATGAAAGTTTGCAAGTGCTCGCGTGGGCGCCTTGCCACGGGTTCTGGTCGACGCCGTGCTGGCGGTCCTGGCCGCCTTTGGGATCAGCGCGGAACTGCATCCGCTGGTCGGTGCGCAACGCCCGGCACCGCCGGCGGGTGACCGGGATGGGGCCATGTGGGGTGGGGTGGCGTGCACGCAGCGGCGAGCGGGTCGCGGATGCGGATGGTGGCTATGGGTGGACTCGAACCACCGACCCCAGCATTATGAGTGCTGTGCTCTAACCAGCTGAGCTACATAGCCAGACGACCGCGCAGCGTTGGCTTGCGGCGGGCGTGGATTGTCCACTCCGGTGCCGGTTGCGTCAATTCAGTCTGCGGCTTGCCGGGTTCGTGCCGCGCGTGGCAGAGTCGGTCGCAGTGGCGAAAGCCAAACAACTCCAGGAGTCCGCATCGTGGTCGATCCGGACGGATACCGGCCCAATGTCGGCATCGTGTTGATGCATCCCGAGGGACGCGTGTTCTGGGCCCGGCGCGTGCGCCGCGACGGGTGGCAGTTCCCCCAGGGCGGGATGAACACCGACGAGACCCCGTTGGAGGCGATGTATCGCGAGCTGCGCGAGGAGACCGGGCTGCTGCCCGAGCACGTCGCGGTGCTGGGCGCCACGCCAGGCTGGCTGCGCTACCGGCTGCCCCAGCGCGCCATCCGCCGCAACGACCGGCTGGTGTGCATCGGCCAGAAGCAGGTGTGGTTCCTCCTACAGTTCACCGGGGCGGAAAGCGACCTGCGGCTGGACCTGACCGACACGCCGGAATTCGATCATTGGCGCTGGGTCGATTTCTGGTATCCGCTGGAACACGTGGTGACCTTCAAGCGCGGCGTCTATGCCAGCGCCTTGCGCCACCTGGCGCCGTTCGCCCGCCAGATCGCCGGGCCGGCGATACCGGATCCGGTCTTCGCGGCCGCGGTCGGCGCGGTCCGCGGGACCGCGGCAGGGTCCAACCCCGGGTAGCCAAGCGGTGGCGCCCCGGTGGGTCGCCGCGGCGTGTGATTGACAATCATTCTCATGTCTGGCGCAATGGGCGTCCGTCCTCATGGGAGCGCCCGTGTACGTCTGCGTCTGCAACGGAGTCACCGAGCGCGACATCCGCACCGCGGCCACCGCGGGCTGCCGGAGCATGACCGAGCTGACCATGCGCACCGGTTGCGGCGCCAGCTGTGGCAGCTGCGTGGCCTTCGCCAGCGCGCTGATCGAGCAGGAGTCGCGGGCCTGCGCGGCCGCGTCTCCCGCCGCACGCGGCTACGCGCCGGTCTCCAACGCCGCCTGAGCGGGACGCCCGACGCGGCGCAATGCGCACGATTCGCGTTCCGTCATCATTGGCGCGGCGCGGCTAGAGTTGCGCCATCCCGCACGCGAGCACCGACATGAAAGGCGACGACCAGGTCATTCGCTTCCTCAACGAAGCGCTGTACAACGAACTCACCGCGATTAACCAGTACTTCCTGCACGCCAAGATGCTGAAGAACTGGGGCCTGCACGAGCTCGCCAAGCACGAATACGAAGAGTCGATCGACGAGATGAAGCATGCCGATGCGCTGGCCGAGCGCATCCTGTTCCTCGAGGGGCTGCCGAACTTCCAGGCACTGGGCAAGCTGCGGATCGGCGAGAGCCCGCGCGAGTTGCTGGAATGCGACCTGGCGCTCGAGCTGGACGCGCTGCCCGTCCTGCGCACCGCGATCAACCACTGCGACGCGGTCAACGACTACGTGAGCCGCCGGCTGTTCAACGACATCCTGGAGTCCGAAGAGGAACACGTGGACTGGCTGGAGACGCAGCTCGACCTGATCCGCCGCATCGGCGAGCAGAATTACCTGCAGAGCAAGATGGGTCCCACCGCAGACTGAGCGCCGCCGCGCGCACCCGCGCTCAGGCGCGCGTGGCGCCAGCAGGCCGCAGTGCCTGCGCGACGCGGGCGAACTCGTTGGCGATCACCGCCACCGCCACCGCCGGCCGGTCCAGCGAACGCTCGCGCGCGCCCAGCTCCACGCGCTTGGCGGCCGCCGACAACGACATCGCGCCCAGGTTGGCGCTCGACGACTTCAGCGAGTGGGCGGCGTCGCGCAGTGCGTCGAAGTCGGGCCCCACGGCGGCATTCTCGAGCGCGCCGATCAGTCGTGGCGTGTCCTCGAGGAAGACATCCACCAGCCGTTCGACCTCGTTGCCGAGCATGGCGCGCAGTTCGTCGAGGATGTCCGGATCGATCACCAGCGGCTGCGCTGTGCGCATGGCCGGGTCGGTCAAGGACACCGATGCGCCACCCGCTGGCGGCAGCGGCTGCGCCACGCTGGCGGGAGGGGCGGGCGCGGTCTGGACGGCGCTGGCGGCTGGCCGATACGACAGGGGCTGCCGGGGCTGCTGCATCGGCTCCGCGACGGCTTCCGCGCGCGGCGTGGCAGCGGCAGCGGCGCTGGCGCCGCCACCGGCATGGGCAGCCGCGCTGACACCGGCACCCGCACCGGCACCCGCTGCGGCGGCATCGGCGTCGCCGGCCTCCCCGGGCACGGGTTCCGGCCCGGGCGCTTCGCCATACGATCCGTCGGCCTGCTGCGCATAGGGTTCGTGGCGTGTCGCCGCCGCCTGTTCCGGCGTCCACCAGCGGTGCAGGCACCGTTCCAGCTCGCTGCGCGTCACCGGCTTGGGCAGGTAGTCGTCCATGCCGGCGT
>DATINB010000413.1:0-2125 GCA_035474775.1 Luteimonas sp. | reverse complement strand
AGGCGCGCGCGTGCCTGCGCCTCGACGTCGCCGACATGCCGCCCGGCCAGCACTGCGTCGCGCATGCCGAGCAGGGTTCGGCGGATCTCCGGCGCGCGTGCGCGCTCGGCGGCCGACAGGTACTGGTTCCGCGAACTCATCGCCAGCCCGTCGTGCTCGCGCAAGGTGTCGCCCGCGACCAGTTCGACCGGGAACGCCAGGTCGCGGACCAGGTAGCGGATCACCGCCAGCTGCTGGTAATCCTTGCGACCGAATACCGCGACCTGCGGCTGCACCTGGTGGAACAGCCGCGCCACCACCGTGCACACACCGTCGAAATGGCCGGAGCGGTGCGCGCCGTCTAGGACATCGGTGATGCCGGGAACGCGCACCTGCACGGCGTTGCCGGCCCCGAACGGATACATGGTGGCGATGTCGGGCTGCCACAGCAGGTCGCCACCCGCGGCGTGCAGTGCGTCGGCATCCGCAGCCGGCGTGCGCGGATAGCGTTCGAAGTCCTCGCCGGGACCGAACTGCGTGGGGTTGACGAACACGCTCGCCACCACGCGATCGGCCGTGGCCCGCGCCAGGCGCACCAGCGAGGCGTGGCCGGCGTGCAGGTTGCCCATGG
Source organism: Luteimonas sp. (assembly GCA_035474775.1). Taxonomy (GTDB): domain Bacteria; phylum Pseudomonadota; class Gammaproteobacteria; order Xanthomonadales; family Xanthomonadaceae; genus Luteimonas. The sequence goes on along the minus strand of DATINB010000413.1, from coordinate 1,515 downwards.
TGGGCACGAAGCCCACGCGCAGGCCGAGGCGCCGCCACGCGGACACCTGCTGGCGCAGTTCGGGCAGCCTTTCGATGATCGGGATCACGCGCCGTTGCGTCAGGATGCGTAGCTGTGTACGGCGTCCGGAAAGGACCCGTCGCGGACGGCTGCCGCGAACGCCGCCACCGCGCCCGCGACCGACCCGCCCTCGGCGAGGAAGTCCTTCACGAACTTCGGGCGGCGATGGCCCGAATCCAGCCCCAGCAGATCGTGCAGCACGAGCACCTGACCGTCGCAGTGCGGGCCGGCGCCGATGCCGATGGTCGGGATCGGGCTGGCGGCGGTGATCTCGGCCGCCAGTGGCGTCGGCACGCATTCCAGCACCAGCAGCTGTGCACCGGCCTCGGCGACGGCCGCGGCATCCTCGCGCAGCCGTGCCGCGGCGGCGGCATCGCGACCCTGTACGCGGTAGCCGCCGAAGCGCAGGACCGACTGCGGAGTGAGCCCGAGGTGGGCGGAAACCGGCACCTCGCGCTCCACCAGGTACCGGATCACCTCCAGCTTGAAGCCGGCGCCTTCCAGCTTGACCATCTGCGCGCCCGCCTGCAGCAGCGCGGTGGCCGCTTTCAACGCACGCCGAGGCGAGGCATCGGCCTGGAAAGGCAGGTCGGCCACCAGCAACGCACGGCGCAACGCGCGGGCCACGCAGGCGGTGTGGTAGGCGATGTCCGCGACCTGCACCGGCAGCGTCGAGCCATGTCCCTGCACCACCATCCCGAGCGAATCACCGACCAGCACCAGGTCGATACCGGCATCGTCGACCACGCGCGCGAAACCGGCGTCGTAGGCGGTCAGCATGGCCAGCCGGCGACCCTCGCGGCGCGCGGCCGCAAGGCCCGGCACCGTCATCGGCTTGCGGTCATCGTCCATGGCGGCTGGGTCCGGAGCGCGGCATCGTAGGGGTCAGGGTACCGCTTCGATCCCGTCGCTGGCGATCGCCTCGACCGCCGCGCGCAGCGGGGTGCCGTCGGCGAACACCAGGTCCGGCGCGACGTCGAACAGCGGCACCAGGGCGAATGCACGCTGGCGCAGATAGGGATGGGGGACCTGCAGCCCCGGCGTGTCGATGGCGAGGTCGCCGAACAGCAGGAGGTCGAGGTCCAGCACGCGCGGGCCCCAGCGCGTCGGGTCGAGGCTGCGGTCGCGCCCCGCCGCGCGTTCGATGGCGTGCAGCGACCGCAACAGGTCGCCTGCGGCCAGGGTGGTCTCCAGGGCCACGGCGGCGTTGAGGAAGGCGGGCTGGTCGGTGCGCCCCCACGGCGCGGAGCGATAGACACGCGACACCGCCACCAGGTCGGTCCCGGGCAAGGCATCGATCGCGGCGACAGCGGCGCGGAACGCCGCGGCTGCATCGCCCAGATTGGCGCCCAGGCCCACGTAGGCCCGGATCACCGGTTCACTCGGCGGCGACGACCGCGCCACGTCGGCGCCGGCGCCGCTTGCGCGGCGCATCCGGATTGGCAGGATCGCCTT
>DATINB010000412.1:0-3601 GCA_035474775.1 Luteimonas sp. | reverse complement strand
CGCCGTTGCGGGCCGCATCGCCGGTGCGGGCGCCATCGCCGGGGCGCCGGCGTCGACCTGCGCCGCGGGCATCCGCGTGATCGGGTCCGGACCGTTGGTCATCGACCGGCCGGCAGCGGGGAGAACCGGGGCCGCCGCGGGGTCCGGGCCCGTCCCGGCATCGGTGCCGGGTGCTGCGACTGCGGCCGGCGCCGGCGCCGGCGCCGGCCGCGCAACCGGAGCGGCGGCACGCGCGGCCGGTACGGCATCCGCCGGCGCGCGCGCCGCTGCCGGCGGGTTGCCGCGCGCAGCCGGGACGGCACCCGCCCCGGCAGCCATCACCTCGGCGGGCCGGAACGCCAGCATGCGCAGCACGCTCATCTCGAAACCGGCGCGCGGGCTGGGCGCCAGGTGCAGGTCGCGGCGTCCCGCCAGCGCCATCTGGTACCAGAGCTGCACCAGTTCCGGGCGCAGCGCATGGGCGAGACGATCCAGGTCGAGGCCCTCGGACGCCACCGCGCTGGTGGGGACCAGCTGGCGCACCTGGATGCGGTGCAGCGCATCGGCGAGCGCGTCGAGCACGTCGGTCCAGTCCGGCGAGAAGCCGGCCAGTGCCTCGACCTCGTCCATCAACCGGCCACCGTCGCCCCCCGCGAGCGCATCGACCAGCAGCGCGACGCGGGTGCGGTCCACCGTACCGAGCATGGTGGCCACCGCCGCGTCGCTGAGCAGGACCTCCCCGGTGTCGCCCGCCTGCGCGCCGGTGTAGGCGATCGCCTGGTCGAGCAGCGACAGGCCGTCGCGCAGGCTGCCGTCGGCGGCGCGCGCGAGCTGGCGCACCGCCCCGGCGTCCACCTCGATGCCTTCGGCGGCCAGGATCTTTTCAATCTGCCCGCGGATCTGCGCCTCGTCGAGGCGCTTCAGGTTGAACTGCAGGCAGCGCGAGAGCACCGTCACCGGCAGTTTCTGCGGGTCGGTCGTGGCGAGCAGGAACTTGACGTGCCCGGGCGGTTCCTCGAGCGTCTTCAGCAATGCGTTGAACGCCGACTTGGACAGCATGTGCACTTCGTCGATCAGGTAGACCTTGACCCGTCCGCGCGACGGCATGTACTGCGCGTTGTCGATCACCTCGCGCACGTCGTCCACGCCGGTGTTGCTCGCGGCATCGATCTCCAGCAGGTCGATGAACCGACCGCCGTCGATGGCCAGGCAGGTGGCGCAGTCGCCGCAGGGCTCGGCGGACGTGCCGACCTCGCAGTTCAGCGACTTGGCGAAGATGCGCGCGATGGTGGTCTTGCCCACCCCGCGGGTGCCGGTGAACAGGAACGCGTGGTGCACGCGGCCGGTGTCGAGCGCATTGCTGAGCGCACGCACCACGTGCTCCTGGCCGACGAGTTCCGCGAACCGCTTGGGCCGCCACTTGCGGGCGAGGACGAGGTAGGACATGCCGCCATTCTGACACGCCGACCCTGACGGCCCGGCCACCGCGCCCGCCCGGCTGGCCGGATTCCTTGTCGGCACCTGCGACCCGGTTTAGACTTGCCGGCCCTGGCGCATGCTGCATTCCGCACCGGGGCCAGTGGAGAGGTGTCCGAGCGGTTGAAGGAGCACGCCTGGAAAGTGTGTAAGCGTCTAAACCGCGCTTCGCGGGTTCGAATCCCGCTCTCTCCGCCACCATCGCAGAACGCCCCGAGAGGGGCGTTCTTGCGTCCCCTCCCCGGCGGGAGCGCGCCACGTCGACATGCCGCCGCCGCACACTGCTAGACTCTCGCGCCTCCGCTGCCGTGCGACATGCACGCGGCAGCAGGTTTCAATGGTGGCTCCGTCGGCCCCTCGCGACGCTAGGTCGAAAACTCCGCCAGGGCCGGAAGGCAGCAACGGTATCGATCGACGCGGGCGCCGAGGTCAGCCGGCGGGGCCGCCTCCATTTCCGGACGGCGACCGGCCGTCCGTCGCAGCGCGCGCGGGCGCCGCCGCGCCCTGGCCGGGATCCGGGTGCAGCCATTCGGCCACGCCGTCGACATAGCGCTCGTGCTTCCAGATCGGCACGTGCGCCTTGACCTCGTCGATCACGTACCGGCAGGCGGCGAAGGCGGCCTCGCGATGGGCTGCCGAGACCCCGACCCACACTGCCAGCTCGCCGATGGCGAGATCGCCGATGCGATGCACGCAGCACGCATCGAGTGCACCGAAACGCACGATCGCCTCCTCGACGATGCGCGTGCCCTCGGACTCGGCCAGCACCCGATAGGCCTCGTAATGCAGGCCGGCGACCGCACGGCCATCGTTGTGGTCGCGGATCCAGCCTTCGAAGCTGGCGTACGCACCGGCCTGCGCATGCAGCAGGCGGGCCCGCAGCGGCTGGATGCCGAAGGGTTCGCCGGTGATCGCGAAGCGCGCGCCCGGCGCGATCATCCGCCGGACACCGGCGGGATGAAGGCGACTTCGCTGCCGTCGCGCACGGCGTCGTCCCAGCCTGCGAAGGCACCGTCGACCGCGACCCGCAGCCGCTCGGGAGGGAGTGCGAAGCCGTGCCGCCGGGATGCCTGCGCGTACAGCGCGCGCAGGGTGCCCGCGTCCACGTCGATGCGCTCCGTCGCCGTGCCCGCCACCTCGCGCAGGCTGGCGAAATACAGCAGCGTCACCGTCGCCATCAGCGCACCGCCGCCAGCGTGCCGACGTCGCGACGACCGCCACGCTTGCCGCGCAGCCGCGCCGGCCCGATGACGATGGCGTGCGACAGCGCCTTGCACATGTCGTAGACCGTCAGCGCCGCGACCGTGGCGCCGGTGAGGGCCTCCATCTCGACTCCGGTGCGGTGCACGGTGCGCACGCTGCAGTCGATCATGAGCTCGCGCTCGCCATGCCAATCGATGCGGAAGTCGATGGCGTCGATCGGCAGCGGATGGCAGAACGGGATCAGGTCGTGGGTGCGCTTGACCGCCAGCGTGCCGGCGACGATCGCGGTCTCCGCGATGCCGCCCTTGGCGCTGCGCAGCCCGTTGCCGCGCAACTGCGCGGCGACCGCCGCCGGGAAGCGCACCCGGCACTCCGCGTCCGCCTGGCGCGAGGTCACGATCTTGGCCGACACGTCGACCATGCCGGGCCGCCCCGCAGCGTCGAGGTGGGTCAGCGTGCGCGGGGTACGGGTCATCGCAGGGCATCCGGCTGGCGGTGGAGGCGTGTGCAGGAGCGCGACGGCCACCCAAGCCGGCCGCCCGATGACGCGCCGTCGCCCGGCCACCGCGTACCGGAGGCGATGCGCGCGTTCAACCGCCCACCAGGAACATTTCCACGCGCCTGCGCCCGGGCGCGGTGGCTGGCTGCTGCGCACGCAGCTCGCTGTAACGGTCGGCCCGGTTGCGCCACAACCCCGCCGCGTGCGCGACGAACGCGTCCTCGCCGGCCCCGAGCCAGGGGCGCAACGGATGCCCGCCGGTCGCGAACAGGCATGTGTACAGGTGGCCGTCGGCGGACACGCGGGCGCGGTTGCAGTCGCCGCAGAACGGGGTGCTGACCGAACTCACGAATCCGACCTCGCCCTGGCCGTCCAGGTAGGCATGGCGGACCGCGACTTCCCCGGTCGTCTCCGGGAGCAGCGGGCGCAGCGGCCAGCGCGCGT
>DATINB010000411.1:0-2730 GCA_035474775.1 Luteimonas sp. | reverse complement strand
CGCGACGAGGCCTGCGCGATGCTGATGCGCGGCACCGTGCTGCTGCCCGATTACCTGGAGCGCCTGCAGAACGGGCACCGCGACATTCCGATCGTGCTGCTGCCGCTGCTCAACGAGATCCGCGCCACGCGCGGCCAGCCTGGCCTCAACGAGAGCGTGTTGTTCGCCTTCGATCCGCAGGCAGGTGTTGCCACCGAGGCCGAGCTGGATCACGCCCGCGGCAGCCTGAGCGGACGTAACCGCGAATTGCTCGACACCGTCGGCAATGCGGTCAAGGAAGAACTGCTGCGCGTCAAGGACGCGCTGGACCTGCATCTGCGCACCGGCGGCGACATCGCCGAGCTGCAGACCCAGGTCAAGGAACTCGGCAGCGTGGCCGACACGCTGGGCATGATGGGCCTGGGTGTTGCACGCAACGTGGTGGTACAGCAGCGTGATGCGCTGGCCCGCGTGGTCGATGGCCAGGTGCAGATGGACGAAGGCGTGCTGCTGGATATCGCCGGCGCGCTGCTGTACGTGGATGCCTCGCTGGACGATCAGGTCGCCAGCCTCGGTGCCGACGTCGGCGAAGCCGGCGATGAAGCCAGCACCAGTGCCAGCGCGTCGGAAGTGCGTCGTACGGTTGACGTGCTGGCGCAGGAAGCGATTGCCAACTTCGGTGCCGCGCGCGAACACTTCGTCGCCTTCATCGAGACCAACTGGGACCACGCCCGCCTCACCGACGTGCCGCATCTGCTGGGCGAAGTGGGCGGTGCGCTGCGGATCCTGGAATTGCCGCAGGCCGCCGATTACCTGGAAGGCGTGCGCCGTTATGTCGATCTGGAACTGATCGGCAAGCAGCGCGTCCCCAGTGGTCGTCAGCTGGACACCCTGGCCGATGCCATGGCCAGCCTGGAGTACTACCTGGAAGCCCTGCGCGAGCGCCGTCCCGGCCGCGAGGAAATCCTCGACATCACCCGCAACAGCCTGGAAACCCTGCGTTACTGGCCGTTGCCGTCGGGCCAGCCGTCCGAACTGCCGGTGGGCGCCGACCAACCCGGCGCGGCCGAACCGCAGCCTGCGGTGGTGCCGTTCGCACAGCAGCTCAGCGAGCCGAACCCGGCCGCCAACGACGCCGCGCCCGCTGCGTCGCTGGAATGGGCCAACGAGACCGTGCATGAAGCGCCGTTTGCCGACAGCGCGGTGCAGGACACCGGCGCTGCGGCAACCGACAGCGTGTTCTCGTTCGACCCGGTGGCTGCGGAAGAAACCGTGTCCGGCCAGTCGCACGTGCCGTTCACCATTGCCCCGGTGGCCTTGTCCGATGACGGCGCGCAGGCGCCGGGCAGCTGGCAGCTGGACACCACCGAGCAGAGCGCACCGCCGACGTTGTCGGCGTTCGACCCGGTCTCGGCCGAGCAGGACGGCAGCGATGCCGAGGCTGCGCAGGTCAGCTATACCGTCGATCTGAGTGCGCTGGAACAGGACGTGCCTGTCGCGCCGGTGGTGGCTGAGGACGCGCCGCTGCAGATCGAGCAGATCGACCTGCCGGGCGAAGACACCATTGCGCCGCTGGAGTTCATCACCCCGGTGCAGTCGCAGCGTGCCGGCAGCCTCGAGGATGCGTTCTCGCCGCCGCCCCCTCAGGAAGACGACAACCCGTTCGTGGAATCGGCGCCTGAGCCGACGCCGGAACCGGCCGAACCGACCACCGAGGCCGCGGGCCCGCGCGTGCAGCAGGCCACGGTCAGCGAATTCGAGCTGGACGATGCGTCCGCCGCGTTCCTGGCGCAGCTGGATGCCGCTGCCCAACAGTTCGACGTCGATGGCGCACCCGCCACGCCGGCAACCGCCGATGCGGCAGCGACGCCGGTTGCAGACGCACCTGCGCCGGTCGCGGCAGAGGCCGGGATTTTCGGCGGCTTTGGCGACAGCGATATCGATGACGACATCCGCGACGTGTTCCTTGAGGAATTCGACGAGGAACTGGTCAACCTGGGGCAGCTGCTGCCGGTGTGGCGCGCTGCCCCGCACAGCCAGGAAAACCTGCGCCCGATCCGCCGTGTCTTCCACACCCTGAAGGGCAGTGGCCGTCTGGTGGGCGCCAGCACACTCGGCGAGTTCAGCTGGAAGATCGAGAGCATGCTTAACCGCGTGCTCGACAACTCCCGGCCGGCCAGCCCGGCGGTGGTGGCGATGGTCGAACTGGCCTACGAGGTGCTGCCGCAGTTCAATGCCGCATTGCGCGACCAGGGCCGCATCAGCGCCGATCTGCCGGACATCCAGGCCGTGGCCGAGCGCGTAGCCGCTGGCGAAGAAGCCTATTACGTGCCCGCCGTGCAGGCCGTGGCCGAGGTGCCGGTGATCCCGGCGCTGCCCGCCGGCACCGCGCCGATCACCGAAGGCACGCCCGCGTCGGTGGACAGCGTGTTGCGCGAAATTTTGGAAGCGGAAGTCGCCACCCATCTGGAAACCGTGCATGGCTGGCTGCAGGCCGCCCAGCATGGCCCGCAGTTGGCAACCGAAGAACTGTTGCGTGCCGTGCACACCATGAGCGGCGCCTTCGCCATGACCGACGTGCCGGAAATCACCCTGGTCACCACGCCGGCAGAAAGCTATGTGAAGCGCCTGCTCGGTGCGTCGGCCACGCCGTCTGCAGAGGGCGTGGAGGCGCTGGCTGCCACCGCGGCGGCGATTGCCACCACCGTGACCGCGCTGCGCGCCGATGCGCCGCTGATTCCGTCGTTCGCG
>DATINB010000410.1:0-3647 GCA_035474775.1 Luteimonas sp. | reverse complement strand
CGGAGCCCGAGTTCCCCACCCTGCGCGTGCGCACCCTGGACGATCGCGAGTACGACCTCTCCGCCGCCCGCGGGCGCTGGGTGGTGGTCAACTTCTGGGCGACCTGGTGCGCGCCGTGCCTCAAGGAGATGCCGGAACTGTCGGCGCTCGACACCCTGCGCGAGCACGTGGACGTGATCGGCCTGGCCTACGACGACATCGAGCCGGCGGAGCTCGCCCGGTTCATGGCGGCGCGACCGGTCTCCTACCCCATCGCCAGGATCGACGTCTATGCGCCGCCGGCGGACTTCGCGACACCGCGCGGATTGCCGATGACCTACCTCATCGCGCCGGACGGGCGCGTGGCACGCAGGTTCCTGGGTCCGGTCACCGCGGCGGCACTGGAAGCCGCCATCGTTGCGGCGGGCGGTCCGGACCCATCCGCGGGTTGAGGCAGCGACGGGCGGACGGCGCAGCCATCAGTCGTCTTCGTCGACCGGGAACGGCGCCAGTGGTGCCAGCACCCCGAAGCGCTCGCGTTCGGGCGCCCCGCCAAGCGCCGCGAAGGCAGGACGTTCGATCGGGACCGCCGTGTCCGGAAGCCGGTCCAGCAGGTCGCGGATCAGGGTCAGCCGACCGACCCGCTGGTCATTGAAGTCGACCAGCGTCCACGGCGCGTGGGCGGTGTGGGTGGCGGCCAGCATCCGTTCGCGTGCCGCCGTGTAGTCGCCATAGCGCAGGCGCGCTTCCACGTCGACCGGCGAGAGCTTCCAGGCCTTCAGGGGATCGTCCAGGCGCTCGGCGAAGCGCTGCTCCTGCTGCGCCTGATCGCAGCACAGCCAGTACTTGAACAGCAGGATGCCGTCGTCGACCAGCAGCTGCTCGAACGTCGGGACCTGGCGCAGGAACGCATCGACCTGGGCGGTGGTCGCGTAGCCCATCACCGCCTCCACGCCGGCACGGTTGTACCAGCTGCGGTCGAACAGCGTGATGCCGCCGGCGGACGGGAGATGCGCCACGTAGCGCTGGAAATACCACTGGCCCTGCTCCTGCGTGCTCGGCCTGGGCAGCGCGGCGACGGCGACCTGACGGGTGTCCAGGTGCTCGGCGATGGCGTTGATCGCACCGCCCTTGCCGGCGGTGTCGCGACCTTCCAGCAGCACCGCGATGCGATGCCCGCCATGGCGCGCCCAGCGCGCCGCCGCGGCGAGCTGCAACTGCATCGGCTCCAGCGCACGCGCGTAGCTCTTGCGCTTCAGCTTCGCCATGTCATTCGCCCAACCGCGGCCGCAGGGTGGCGAGGTTGCAGGGCCGGGTCCGGGCATCGAGCTGCGCGGCCAGGATCGACTCCCAGGCGGTCCGGCATGCCGAGGTGGAGCCCGGCAGGCAGAACACGAACGTGTCGTTGGCGAGCCCGGCGAACGCCCGCGACTGCAGCGATGCCGTGCCGATCTCGTCGAAGCTGACCGCGCGGAAGATCTCGCCGAAGCCCGGCATCTGCTTGTCCAGCAGCGGAAGCAGCGCTTCCGGCGTGGTGTCGCGGCCGGTGAAGCCGGTGCCGCCGGTGACCAGCACGCCGTCCACGCGCGGATCGGCGATCCACTCCGACACGCGCGCACGCAGTTGGTAGCGGTTGTCGGGAAGGATGGTGCGCGCGTGCAGTCGATGGCCGGCCGCGGCCAGCGCCGCGGCGAGATAGTCGCCGGAGCTGTCGGTGTCCGGCGTCCGGGTGTCGGAGACGGTCAGTACGCACAGCGACAGCGGGACGAATTCGGACAGGTCGGTCATGCCCCAGCCTAGTCGGCGAACGGGGCCGGCGGTAGCCCCTCGCGTGCACGCGCTGCCATCCGGTGTGCCAGCGTGGCGAAATCGCGCGCGAATGCATCCATCGAGAACAGCCCCGGCGCCGACGCCGCCGCCCGCAGCCGCCCGCGCAGCGTGGCCAGCCGAGGTGGGTCATTGCCGAGCGTGACCGCGTGTTCGATGAAGGCCGCGTCGTCGACCGCGTTCAATGCGTCCATCCCGAGGTGGTGGTTGAGGCTGCCGGCGACCCGTCCGGCAAAGCTCCGGCCTGGCCGCGTCAGGACCGGGCAGCCGGCCCACAGCGCATCCGAGGCGGTGGTATGGGCGTTGTAGGGAGAACAATCCAGGAACAGGTCGGCCAGCTGCAGCCGCGCCATGTAGTCCGCGTGTGGTTGCTTGGGCATGGTCACCAGGCGTGCCGGATCGACCCCGGCGGCCGCGGCCGCGCTCCGCAGGCGGGCGTCGCCGTGGCCCGGGCCGGACAGCAGCCACAGCACGCTGCCGGCGACCCCGCGCAGCACGGCCATGGCACGCGCGAAGCTGGCCGGGTTCATCTTGTAGCTGTTGTTGAAGCAGCAGAACACCGTGCCTGTATCCGGAAGGCCGCAGGACGCACGCGTGGGCGCCGGCGACAGCCGGCGCCCGGTGTCGGAGGGCTGGAAGCACCGCGGCAGCCAGGCGACGTGTTCGGAGAAGCCGGGGTGCAGCGGTGGCGGCAGCACGAAGCGGTCGGCCAGCACGTAGTCCATCCACGGCGCGCCGCTGGTGCCCGGGTAGGCCAGCCAGTTGACCTGCAGTGGCGCCGGGCGCATCGCCAGCACCGCCGGCACGCCGCCGCCGCCCCAGCCCCGCAGGTCGTAGAGGATGTCGATGCCGGCCGCGCGGATCCGGGACGCAACCGCCTGGTGGGATTGCGCGGCCACGTCGTGCAGGCGACCGGCACCATGCAGGCGGCGGCGGATCGTGCTGCCGTCGTCCGGGTTCAATGCGAAGAGGTGGATCTCGACGCCGCCGCCGGCGTCCGCCATCGCTTCGAAGAACGCCACGGTGAGCAGCCCGGTCGGATGCGCGGCAAAGCCGTTGGACAGGAAGCCGAGCCGCAGCGGTGCGTCGCCGACGCCGATGGCGCGCGCCGGCAGTGGGCGCGTCCGTGCCGACACCTGCGCTGCGGCCAGCCGAGCGCAGCGCAACTGGTCGCCGGCGCCGACGTCTTCGCTGAGGAACGCGAACGGCTCCACCGCCGCCTGGCCGGCGCGGACCGCTGCCACCACCTGCGCGGAGAGGGCGTCGAGGTCGCGCCAGTCGCAGAGCTTGCGGCGCCAGGCCAAGAGATGCGCGGTGATGGCCGCTGCCTCCGGCGCCAGCGCGTGCGCGCGGGCGTAGGCGTCGCTGGCGGCCTCGGCCTCGCCCAGGTCCTCCAGCACATGGCCGAGCCAGAGCACGAAGCCGGGATGGCCGGGTGCCGCGCGCACGGCCTGGCGCAGGCTGGACGCGGCGGCGTCGAGACGATGCGCCATCCAGTGCGCGCGGCCGACGCGTGCCAGTGCTTCCGGGTGGCCGGGTGCCAGTTGCAACGCCCGTTGCGCGGCCTCCTGGCCGCGCGCGGCGTCGCCCGCGTCGAGTTCTGCATCGGCCAGCACCACCCAGGCGACCAGGCTCGCAGGCGCCGCGGCGGTCGCCTGGCGCGCGAGCTGGAGAGGATCGCCGCGCCCGCTCACGCAGCGCCGGTCAGACGGCCGAGCTCATCGGCCTGGTGTTCACGCGACAGCCGCTCGATCAGGGCGTCGAGGCCGCCCTCCAGCACGGCGGGCAGGTCGTACACGGTGAGCCCGTCCACGCGGTGGTCGGTGATGCGGCCCTGCGGG
>DATINB010000409.1:0-2648 GCA_035474775.1 Luteimonas sp. | reverse complement strand
AGGCAAGCTGCTGCAGCTCAATCCGACCGCCCTGAAGATCCTGCAGGCGCTCATGGAATCCTCGCCCGCCGTCGTCACGCGACAGGAACTCGAAACGCGCGTCTGGGGCGAGGAGCTGCCGGATTCGGATTCGCTGCGCGTGCACATCCATGGCCTGCGCGCGGTGATCGACAAGCCCTTCGCTACGCCGATGATCCAGACCCGCCACGGCATCGGCTACCGGATCGCCGCGCCCGATGTCTCGGCTGCCTGAGGTCGGGGCCAGCCCGCGGCGCGCGCCGCGTTACCGGCGCAAGCTCCGCAGCCGCATCATCCTGTCGTTCCTGCTGCTCGGCTTCGGCCTGACGGCACTGTTCGCGTTCGCCACGCAGTACGCGCGCAACCGGGTCGAGAACGACCTGGTCGAAGACGTGATGAACCGCAACATCGACAAGGCCGCGCGCCTGTTCGAACTGGATCCCGCGAACCCCGTCGCGCCGATCGAGCAGATCAAGGCGTTCGTCTACCCCGCCGACCGTTTCGAGTCGGTGCGCGAGAACCGCCCGGAGTGGTACGCGCTGCCCGACGGCATCCACAGCCTGAGCGGCGAGGACGAGGAGGGCAAGGCGTTCGCCTACAAGCTGGCCGTGCGCAAGACGCCGGATGCGTGGTTCTTCCTCGCCTACGACATGACCGAGACCCTGCGCGGCGAGGCGCAGTTCCAGCGCGCCATCTTTGGCTCGGTCATCGTGTTCTCGCTGCTCTCGCTGCTGGTCGGGTGGTGGGCGGCGTCGCGGGTGATGAGCCCCGTCTCCGAGCTGGCCACGCGCCTGCGCCGCTCGGGCGGCAGCGCGCAGCCGGCACCGCTCGCGGTGCACTTTCCCGACGACGAGGTCGGGCAGCTGGCCGGCGCCCTGGACGACTACGCCGCGCGCCTCACCGAGGTGGTGCAGCGTGACCGCGAGTTCAACGCCGACGTCAGCCACGAACTGCGCACGCCGCTGGCGGTGGTGCGGGGCGCCGTCGAGCTGCTGCTCACGAAGCCGGACATGGACGACAAGACCCGCGCGCGGGTGATGCGCATCCAGCGCGCCGAGCAGCAGTGCACGGACCTGATCAGCGCCCTGCTGCTGTTGTCCCGCAACGAGCGCGGCCATGGCGTGACCGACGTGGCGAAGGTCGCCGAGCAATTGCTCGACGCGCACCGCACGCAGCTCGCGGGGCGCCCGCTGCTGCTTCGCCTGGACGGCGAGCCGGGCCGGGTGATCGTGGATGCGCCGGAGTCCGCGGTGACGGTCGCGCTCGGCAACCTGATCGGCAACGCGGTGAAGTACACGCAGCAGGGCGAGGTGGTGGTGCGCCTGCTCGACGGTGCGGTGGAGGTGGTCGACTCCGGCCCCGGCCTGAGTGCGGAAGACGCCGCCAAGCTGTTCGAGCGCGGGTACCGGGGGACCCACGCCGAACATTCGCAGGGCGGCGGGATCGGGCTGTCGATCGTGCGGCGGCTGTGCGCGTTGTACGGCTGGCGCGTGCGCGTGCAGCCCGGCGTCGAACATGGCGTGGTGGCGACCCTGTGGTTCTCGCCTGCGCCTGGCCCCGAGGCCACGCAGCCGGGCTGATCCGGGGTCGCGATCCACCGGGCCCGGGCGTGCCCATGACCCGGCCCGCCTGCCGGCCGCGCGCCCTCAGCGGGCGTCGTCGTCCAGGGTCACCGGCTGCAGCCAGCCGCGGGTGTCCGCGGTGCCGCCGTCGAACAGGCCGAAGAACAGCGCCTGCAGTCGTCGCGTCACCGGCCCGGCGACGCCGGCACCGACCTGGCGGCCGTCGACCGAGCGGATCGGGGTGATCTCCGCCGCCGTGCCGCACATGAACAGCTCGTCGCACAGATACAGGTACTCGCGCGGCAGGTCGCGTTCGACCACGTCGATCCCCGCATCGCGGGCCAGTGCGATGATCGTGTCGCGGGTGATCCCGTTGAGTAGCGCGGCGCTGACCGGCGGGGTGTGCAAGACCCCGTCGAACACCAGGAACAGGTTCTCGCCGGCACCTTCCGACAGCAAGCCGGTCGACGCCAGGGCGATGCCCTCGCCGAACCCCAGGCGTCGGGCCTCGCGCGCGACCAGCTGCCCCGACAGGTAGTTGCCGCCGGCCTTGGCACCGGCGGGGATGGTGTTCGGGGCGAAGCGCTGCCAGCTCGACACGCAGGCATCGATGCCGGCCTCCAGCACGCCTTCGCCGAGATAGGCACCCATCGGCCACGCCGCGACGGCGACGTCCACCGGCGTATCGGCGGACAGTCCGAACCCGCCGAGACCGCGCCACGCCACCGGGCGCAGGTAGCCGACCTCCAGGCGGTTGCGCCGCAACACCTCATGGCACGCGGCGTCGAGCACGTCCTGGGCGTAGGGAATCGCCATGTCGTAGATGCGCGCCGATGCGTACAACCGCCGCGTGTGGTCGCGGAGGCGGAAGATCGCCGTGCCGCGCGTGCCGTCGGTGGAGGTGGTGCGGTAGGCACGGATGCCTTCGAACACCGACGACCCGTAGTGCAGCGCGTGCGACATCACATGCGTGGTGGCCTCGGCCCAGGGCTTGATGGTGCCGTTGTGCCAGATCCATTCGGGGTACTGCATGCGCGGCCGCTCCGGTCAAAGCGCTATTTTGCACCA
>DATINB010000408.1:0-2355 GCA_035474775.1 Luteimonas sp. | reverse complement strand
AGGTGCAACAGGCCGACCGCATCTATCTGGCGCGGGTGGGTTACGAGCAGGTACCGGTGGACGCCGGCCGGCGCATGGGCGGCGAGCGCACGGGCATCGTCCCGCGACCGCGCGATGCGCTGCTGGCCAGGACGACACCCGACGCCGCACCCGCGGCGCTGTGGCGCGCGCTGCAAGGCAAGCGCAAAGTGGGCAGCGAACTCGCGGCGTTCGAAGACTGGTTGGCCCGCGGCGGGCGTGGCGTGCGCGATCCGCTGACGCTGGCGGCGGCCGCGGAAGCCCTGCGCCGGCAGCCCGGTTGCGCAGGGTGCCGAGAACGGCTGCGTGCGCAGCTGTGGCCGCTGCTCATGCCACCGTTGCCGGCACCCGCGCCGCGCGACGCCGGCGATGCCGCCGGGCGTGCCTACCTCGATGCACTCGCGGAGCCCGCGCGATGACCCTGCAGCCGTGGATCGCGGCGTTGCTCGCCGCAGGCGTGCTGCTCGGCTGGGTCCGCGCGCTGTCGCGCCGGCGACGCTCGCCCGGCGCGCCGCGTCCGCGCGGCTGGCGCACGACCGCACTCATCGTGCTGCAGCTGCTCTCGGCGGCGCTGTTGTACCGCGTGCTGTTTCCACCGCCGCGTGCGGTGCCCGCCGGCACGCTGGTGGTGCTGACCGCCGGCGCGGCGGATCGCGACGCCAGTGCCCGGGGTGCGCACGTGGTGCGCCTCCCGGAAGCCGCGGCGCCTGCCGGCGCCGGGGCCGCCGTCGAGCGCGTTCCCGACCTCGCCACGGCGCTGCGCAGATATCCGGGCAGCACGCGGGTCCACGTGCTCGGCGAGGGCCTCGTCCCGCGTGACCGGGATGCACCCGGGTTGCCCGCCCTGGACTTCGATCCCCCGCCGCTGCCGCGCGGCATCACGGCGATCTGGGCGCCTGCACGGGTGCAGGCGGGGGGCGGGTTCGAGGTCCATGGCCAGGTGCACGCCGTGGCCGGCGGCGCGATCGATCTGATCGACCCCGCCGGCCGACGGGCGGACACGACCGCACTGGCCCGGGATGGCGGATTCGCACTGCGAGCGCTGGCCGCCGCGGCCGGGCCGGCCGTCTTCAGGCTGCGCCTGCGCGATGCAGCCGGCGCGGTGGTGGAGCGTGCGCCCGTTGCGGTGGTGGTGGGCCCGCCCGCGCCACGCCGCATGCGGGTGCTCGCCGGCGCGCCCAACCCGGAGGTGAAGTTCCTGCGACGCTGGGCGCGCGACGCCGGCGTGGAGCTGCAGACCTCGGTCGCGCTGGGTGGCGGCGTGGCCACGGGCGATTCCCTGGCATGGGATGCCGCCAGTCTCGCCAGCCTGGACCTGGTGGTGCTGGATGAACGCGCGCTGCAGGCGCTCGGCGCGGCCCGCTTCACGGCCTTGCAGGCGGCGGTCCAGGACGGCCTCGGCGTGCTGGTGCGCGTCACCGGTCCACTCGACTCCACGGCACGGGCGCGTCTCCTCGCGCTGGGCCATCGGCTGTCCGCCGCCACGCTGGCCTCGGACGTGCGCCTGGATGCGGTCGCCACGGGCCGCCCGCCCTCTCCACGCGCGTCCACGGCGTCGCAGCCGCAGCTCCCCGTGCTGACGCGACGCGCGTTGCGCATCGAGGCGCCGGACTCGGCGACCCTGCTGGAGGATGCCACCGGCGAACCGCTTGCACGCGTGCGCAACGCCGGTCGGGGGCGCACCGCCAGCTGGCTGCTGTCCGACACCTGGCGGTTGGTGCTGGCCGGGCACGCGGCACGCCACGCACAGCTCTGGAGCGACGCGCTGGCACGGATCGGGCGCGCCGCGCCGCTGCGGGAGCCGCGCCTGGACCACCCGGCGCGCGCCGGCACGCGTGCGACCCTGTGCGCGCTCCCTGCCGAAGCGCGCGTGGTCGCTCCCGACGGCGCAACGGCACGCCTGCACCGCGACCCGCGCGGTAGCGAGCGCTGCGCGGCCTATTGGCCTGCGCAGCCCGGCTGGCATGTGCTCGAGGTGGGCGGGCGCAGTTGGCCCTTCCATGTGCTGGCCGCCGACGCGTTGCCGGCCTTGCGTGCACGCGAGGTGCGCGACGCTACCCGCGCCCTCGCCGCGCGTCCCGCGCGTGCCGGCGACGGATCCGTCGCGACGGTGGGTGCGCCGGGCGTGCGCTGGCCCTGGCTGCTCGCCTGGCTGGTCGCCAGCGGTGTGCTCTGGTGGCTGGAGCGGTCGCGCGCGGGACGGCGTTGATCGCGGCCGGGCGCGATCGGGCTTCTGTATAAAGGCCGCTCGCACAGGAACCGCCGATGCCTTTCGACAGCGTCTACATCACCGCCACCGGCGCCTACTATCCGGGCCCGGCCGTCGACAACGCATCG
>DATINB010000407.1:0-3028 GCA_035474775.1 Luteimonas sp. | reverse complement strand
GGATCAGCAGCATCACCGTCTGTCCGGCACGCACCGCGGTGAGCTGGCGGTCGAGCTCCGCAGGCGTCGCCACCGGCGTGCGACCCACGGCGAGCACCACGTCACCGGGCTGGAGCCCGGCATTGCGGGCGGCGAGCCCCTCCACGCGCGCGATGGCCACGCCTTCGTTGGCCTTGAGCGACATCTCGCGACGCTGCTCGGGGGTCAGCGCCTGGCCCACCAGGCCGAGCGGGTTGGACTGCGCAGCCGGCGTACGCGGCCCGGCGCCACCGGTGCCCGCCAGCCGCGGCTCGTCCAGCTGGCCCAGGGTGATGGTGAAGTCGCGGTTCCGGCCCTCGCGCCAGACCCCGACGGTGACCCGCGCGCCCGGCGCCATGGCGCCGACGATCGGCGGCAGGTCGCTCGACTGGTTGATCTGTGCGCCGTTGAGCGTGCGGATCACGTCGCCGCGCTCGATGCCGGCCTTCTGCGCCGGGCCATCGGCCACGACGTCCGCCACCAGTGCACCGCGCGTGTCGGGAAGTCCCAGTCCGCGCGCCTGTTCGGCATCGATCTGCTGCACCTGCACGCCGATCTGGCCGCGGCGCACTTCGCCGGTGGTCTTCAGCTGCTGCACCACGTTCATGGCCACGTCGATCGGGATGGCGAAGCTCACGCCCATGTACCCGCCGGAATTGCTGAAGATCTGCGAGTTGATGCCGACCACCTCGCCGCTCGTGTTGAGCAGCGGGCCGCCGGAATTGCCGCGGTTGATGGCGACGTCGGTCTGGATGAAGGGCACGTAGCGCTGGTTGGCATAGGGATTGGCGCGGCCGACGGCGCTGATGATGCCGGCGGTGACCGACTGGTCGAGGCCGAACGGCGAGCCGATGGCGACGGCCCACTGCCCCGGCTTCAGCGCCCGCGAATCGCCGACACGCAATGCCGGCAAGCCGGTGGCGTCGATCTTCAGCAAGGCGACGTCGGACTGTTCGTCGCTGCCGATCACCTTGGCGGTGAATTCGCGACGATCTGAGAACCGCACCTTGACGTCGGTGGCGCCATCGACGACATGGTGGTTGGTCAGCACGTAGCCATCGGCCGACACCACGAAGCCGGTACCGACCGACGTGCCGCGCGCACCGCCAGGACCCTGCGGGCCCTGTGGACCGCCCGGCCCCTGCGGTGCGCCGGGAAACGGCATGCCCTCGCCGAAAAAGCGGCGGAAGAATTCCGGCATGTCGTCCGGCATGGCCTGCTGTGCCTGCTGGCCACGCCCTGGCGCGGCACCGATGGTGGCCTCGATGTTGACCACCGCGGGGCCGACCCGCTCCACGAGGCGGGTGAAATCGGGCAGGCCCGACACCATGGACGGGCCCGGCGCGGCCGGTGCGGGCGTTCCACCCGGCGCGGGTGGCGCCGGGAGCGGAGCGGCCGTGGGCGACTGCGCCATGGTCACCGGCAGGACCACGGCGGTGGTGGCGGCAGCGGTCAGGACGACCAGGGCGGCGGTGTGCAGGGGAGACTTCATCGGCGGTTCGGCCTCGATGCGGGGAAGAAGGTCGGGGATGACGACGCGGCAATGCGGTGCCGCGGGAGCATTTTCAATCGGCTTTCCCGACGGCGCCGCTGGCGGCCTCCGTCGGCTCCCCGGTGTCGTCAGCGATCTCGATGCCCACTGCCTGCGGCAGCGGCTCGAACCCGGGGAACGACCAGTCGCTGGCCGCTGCCGGATACCCCGCCATGAAACGCCCGGCGGATCCCGCCGCGGGGAGCACGGCGCGCGGCCACGGCCGTGCCGGGGCGATCGAGGAGGCCAGGAACGGATCGGCCGTGGCGACGCCGGCACCGTCCGCTGCGGCGGGCGCGGGCAACGCACCCGCACGTGCCACCGCCCGCGCGCTGCTGGCTACGCGCACGCGGCGCGCGGCGCGCTGGCTCTGCCCGCGCGAGCGGGTCCCCGCGGCCGCCAGGGGCAGGCTTGCCACCGCGACCGTCGCTGCCGAGGCGCCGGCATCGCCGGCATCGCCCAGGGTGATCTCCACCGGCGCCGACCGGGCCGGATCCACGACGGCCAGGCCGGGCGCAGGCACGGTCGACGAGCCTTCGACCACGGTGTTGCCGGCCTGCATGCCGGCCGACGCATCGTCGCGCCCCGGCATCTGCCGGCCGACGAACAGCGCCACCACGGCCACCGACGCGGCCAGCGCGAGCCGCCCGGCCCACCGCGGCGCGCGGACGCGCGCCGCCGTGCCGGCATCCGCCACGCCGTCGACCTGGGGCAGCTCACGCAACGCGGCCGCGACACGGTCGGCGAAGTCCGGTGCCAGCAGGGGGACCGGCTGCCCACGCAACACGTCGCCGCACAGCTGCCAGCGCTCGCGACAAGCCGCCAGGGCAGCGTCGTGCTCCAGCCGGCGCTGCATGAACTTGCCTTCGTCCGTGGACAGCTCGCCGTCGAGCATCGCCGAGAGCTGCCGGCGGTAGTGCGCCTGCAGGCGATCCGGCGGCGGCAGTTCGAACTCGTCATGAAGGTCGGCGGGATGCGGTTTCTCGGTGTGGGTCATCGCGCTGCGCGCTCCGGCATGGGTTGGGTTTCCATCAGCGGCTCGAGTTCGAGATCGATCGCCTCGCGGGCGCGGAAGATGCGCGAACGCACGGTGCCGATCGGGCACTGCATGCGCTGCGCGATGTCCTCGTAGCTCAGCCCCTCGACCTCGCGCAGGGTGATCGCCATGCGCAGCTCCTCGGGCAATGCTTCGACCGCGCGCATCACCGTTTGTTCCATCTGCTGGCGCATCAGCTCGCGCTCGGGCGTGTCGTTGTCGCGCAGGCGCGCGCCGGATTCGAACTGTTCGGCATCGTCGATGTCGATGTCCTCGCCCGGCGGCCGGCGCTTGTGCGCCACCAGATGGTTCTTGGCGGTGTTGACCGCGATCCGGTGCAGCCACGTATAGAACTGCGCTTCGCCGCGGAAGTTCCCCATCGCGCGGTAGGCGCGGATGAAGGTTTCCTGGGCGACGTCCTGCACTTCGCTCCAGTCGGACAC
>DATINB010000406.1:0-3083 GCA_035474775.1 Luteimonas sp. | reverse complement strand
GGACTTCAAGGTCGCGCCACTGCCCGAAGGCCCGCCGGTGTTCCTGCTGATCGCCCGCCTGCTGGGTGACAAGGGCGTGCGCGAGTACGTCGAGGCGGCGCGCATCGTGCGTGCCGAAGTGCCGGGCGTGCGGCTGCAGATCGTCGGCTGGATCGACTCGAACCCGGATGCGATCACGCGACGCGAACTCGACGGCTGGATCGCCGAGGGCTGCATCGAATACCTCGGCCGGCTTTCCGACGTGCGGCCCGCCATTGCGGCCAGCAGCGTGTACGTGCTGCCGTCCTACCGCGAAGGCACGCCGCGCACCGTGCTCGAAGCCATGGCCATGGGCCGGCCGATCATCACGACCGATGCACCGGGTTGCCGCCAGACCGTCATCGAAGGCGACAACGGCTTTCTGGTGCCGGTGAAGTCGGCGACGACGCTGGCGCAGGCGATGCGCAGGTTCATCGACCAGCCGGAACTCGTCGCGCGCATGGGCGAGCGTTCGCGCGTGCTGGCAAAGGAGAAGTACGACGTGCACAAGGTCAACGACGTCATGCTCCAGGAAATGGGCATCCGATGACGAAACGCGCCTTTGATCTGATCTTGGCGGTCATCAGCGTCCTGGTGTTCGCGCTGCCGCTGCTGGTGCTGGCCGTGCTGATCCGCCGCAGGTTGGGCGCACCGGTGCTGTTCCGCCAGATCCGGCCTGGCCGGGGCGGTCGGCCTTTCGAGATGGTCAAGTTCCGCACCATGACGAGCGAGCGCGGCGCGGATGGCACGTTGCTGCCCGACGCGCAGCGCCTGACCGATTTCGGCCGCTTCCTGCGCGCGACCAGCCTGGACGAGTTGCCGGAGATCTGGAACGTGCTCAAGGGCGACATGAGCTTCGTCGGCCCCCGGCCGCTGCTGGTCGAGTACCTGCCGCTCTATTCCGCGCAGGAAGCCCGGCGCCATGAGGTGCGCCCGGGCATCACGGGCTGGGCGCAGGTCAACGGGCGCAACGCCCTGAGCTGGCAGGAAAAGTTCAGGCTCGACGTCTGGTACGTGGATCACCGCTCGATGGCGCTCGACTGCAGGATTCTCTGGATGACCGTGCGCAAGGTCTTCGTTCGCGAAGGCATCAGCGCGGCGGGCGAGGCGACGATGACGCCGTTCAGGGGGTCCCCCTCGAATGCGTCCGTTCAGGAGCCGAGGCCATGACGGCACCGTTGTTCGCGGTCTATGGCGCAAGCGGTTGTGGGCGCGGCGTGATGCCATTGGCCCGAGCGCAGTTGCAGGCCCAGGGCATCGATGCGTCTCGGCTGGTGTTCCTGGACGATCAACCCGGGACCTCGGTCGTGAACGGCCAGCGCGTGATGCGCTACGCGGACTTCGCCGTGCAGGGCGACGGTCCGCGACACGTGGTGATCGCCATCGCCAACGGCGCGGTGCGGGAGCGGCTGGCGCGGCGCTGCGCGGACGACGGCGTGGTGCCATGGACGGTCGTCGCGGCCAACGTGGTCCGCATGGACGACGTGACGCTTGGCGAGGGCGCCGCGCTCAGCCCATTCGTCACGCTCACCTCCAACATCCGCATCGGTCGGCATTTCCATGCCAACCTCTACAGCTACGTCGAGCACGACTGCGTGATCGGCGATTTCGTGACGTTCGCGCCGGGTGCCAAGTGCAATGGCAACGTCGTCATCGAAGACCATGCCTACATCGGTGCGGGTGCGGTCATCAAGCAGGGCCGCCCCGGCCAGCCACTGACCATCGGACGCGGTGCGATCGTCGGCATGGGCGCAGTCGTCACGCGCGATGTCGCGGCCGGTGCCACGGTGGTGGGCAATCCGGCCCGGCCGCTCCAGCACCGATCGACCATCCAGTCGTTGAGTATCTAGACAGCAAGAAAGCCATTTCCCCGTGTTGAACACTTCCTTTTCTCCCTGGCCCAGCTTCACAACCGAAGAGGCCGACGCCGTGCAGCGCGTGCTGCGCTCCAACAAGGTGAACTACTGGACCGGCACCGAGGGCCGCGAGTTCGAGAAGGAATTCGCGGCCTGGGCCGGCACCGCGCACGCGGTGGCGCTGGGCAACGGCACGCTGGCGTTGGACGTGGCGCTCAAGGCCCTGGGCATCGGACCGGGCGACGAGGTGGTCGTCACGCCGCGCACCTTCATCGCCAGCGTGTCGTGCGTCGTCAGCGCGGGCGCGACGCCCGTCTTCGCCGACGTGGATGCCGCGAGCGGCAACCTGTCGGCCGCCACCATCGCGCGCGTGATCACGCCGCGCACGCGGGCGGTCATCGCCGTCCACCTGGCAGGCTGGCCGTGCGACATGGACCCGATCATGGCGCTGGCCGGCCAGCACGGGTTCAAGGTCATCGAGGACTGCGCACAGGCGCACGGCGCGCGCTACAAGGGACGTTCCGTGGGCGCCATCGGACACGTGGGCGCGTGGTCGTTCTGCCAGGACAAGATCATGACCACGGGCGGAGAGGGCGGCATGGTCACCACCGACGACCCGGCGCTCTGGCGCGCCATGTGGGAATACAAGGATCACGGCAAGAGCCACGAGGCGGTGTACGAGCGTTCGCATCCGCCGGGCTTCCGCTGGCTGCACGAGAGCTTCGGCACCAACTGGCGGATGCTGGAGCTGCAGTCGGTCATCGGCCGCCTTCAACTCGCGCGCATGGCCGACTGGACGGCCCGGCGCACGCGCCACGCCGAGGCGATCCTCGGCGCCGCGCGCGCCCAGCCGGTGGTCCGCGTGCCGGTGCTGCCGCAAGGCAGCGTCCACGCGCACTACAAGGCGTATGTCTATGTCGAGCGGGAGCGCCTCGCTCCGGGCTGGAGCCGCGATCGCATCGTCAACGAGATCGCGGCGCTGGGCGTGCCGTGCTTCCAGGGGTCGTGTTCGGAGGTCTATCTGGAAAAGGCATTCGATGGCACGGGCTGGCGGCCGGCGGAGCGGCTGCCCGTGGCGCGCGAGCTGGGTGAGACGAGCGTGATGTTCCTGGTTCATCCGACGCTGACGGACGAGGAAATCGAGCGGACATGCGCGGCCATGACGCAGGTCTTCTCACAGGCGCTGGCGGTTTGATGGCCACCGCATCG
>DATINB010000405.1:0-3447 GCA_035474775.1 Luteimonas sp. | reverse complement strand
GATCCAGCGATCGACCAGCCGGTCGGCCACCGCGGGCGACTCGCGGAGCAGTTGCTCGCCGAGCCGATGCACGAGCGGCAGCAGGTCGGCATCGCGCGCCAGGTCGGCCACGCGGAACGAGGCCAGTCCGGTCTGCCGCGTGCCGAGCAGCTCGCCGGGGCCGCGCAGCTCGAGGTCCTTCTCCGCGATCACGAATCCGTCGCAGGTCTGGCGCATGGTTTCCAGCCGTTCTCGGGCGGTCGGCGACAACGGCGCCTGGTAGAGCAGCACGCAACTCGATGCGGCCGCCCCACGCCCCACCCGGCCGCGCAACTGGTGCAGCTGGGCCAGTCCAAGCCGCTCCGCGTTCTCGATGATCATCAGCGACGCCTTCGGCACGTCCACGCCTACCTCGATCACCGTGGTGGCGACCAGCAGGTCCAGGGTGCCGGCCTTGAACGCGCGCATGGCCGCCTGCTTGTCCGCGGGCCGCATCCGGCCGTGCACGAACCCGATCCGACAGCCCGGCAAGGCCGCCGACAGCGCATCGAACGTGCTTTTCGCCGCCTGCGCGACCACCTCGTCGCTGTCGTCGATCAGCGTGCAGACCCAGTACGCCTGGCGCCCTTCCGCACACGCGGCGCGGATGCGTTCGACGAGTTCCGGGCGACGCCCGGCGCTCAGCACCACGGTCTGCACCGGGGTGCGTCCCGGCGGGAGTTCGTCGATGGCCGACACGTCGAGGTCCGCGTAGGCGGCCATCGCCAGCGTGCGCGGGATCGGCGTGGCGGTCATCACCAGCTGGTGCGGGACGTGGCCCCGTGCCGTGCCTCCATCGGCAGCGACCGTGCGCGTGCCCTTGTCGCGCAGCGCGAGGCGCTGGTGCACACCGAAACGGTGCTGCTCGTCGACGATGGCCAGCGCCAGGTCATGGAACACGACGCCTTCCTGCATCAGGGCATGCGTGCCGACCACGACCTGCGCGGCGCCGCTGGCGACACGCGCCCGCGCTGCCTCGCGGGCGCGCCCGGTCACCTTCCCGGCGAGCCATTCGACTTCGATGCCGAGTGGCTGCAACCAGGCGCCCAGGTTGGACAGGTGCTGCTCGGCGAGCAGCTCCGTCGGCGCCATCAACGCCGCCTGCCGCCCGTCGGCCACCGCCAGCATGGCGGCGAGTGCAGCCACCACCGTCTTGCCGCTGCCGACGTCACCCTGGACCAGTCGCAGCATCGGGGTGGCTTGCGCCATGTCGGCGCGGATCTCGGCGAAGACGCGCGCCTGCGCACCGGTCAGCGCGAACGGCAACGAGGCCAGCAGGCGGTCTGCGAGTACCGGCGTGCACAACGGGTGCGCGGCGTCGGACTGCAGCGCGATGCGCTGCCGGCGCAGGCTCAGGTGATGCGCGAGCAGCTCTTCCAGGGCGAGGCGGCGCTGCGCCGGATGGGTCCCGGCCTGCAGCGCGGCCACGTCGGCGTCGGCAGGTGGTCGATGCAGGCACTGCAATGCGTCGTGCAGCCCCGGCAGTCGATCCAGCCCCGCCGCCTCCAGCATCGCGGCGGGCAGCAGCTCCAGGCTCCCGTCCCGCGGAAGCCGGTCGACGGCCTGCCCGATCAGCTTGCGCAGCGCCGCCGGGGCGATCCCTTCGATCACGGCGTAGACGGGATCCAGCCGCTCGCCGAGGGCGCCGCCCGCGTCCACCATGCGGACGCTGGGATGGACCATCTCCAGTCCGTTCTGGCCAGGCCGCACCGCTCCGAAGCAACGCACCCGCGCCCCCGGCTGGAACTGCGCGCCGTGCGCGCCGCGGACGTGGAAAAAGCGCAGGACCAGCGTGCCACGCGAGTCATCGGTGATCGCCACCCGCAGCATCGGCCGGTAGCGGAAGCTGCGCTCCACGGCCTCCACCGTGCCCTCGACCTGCGCCGGCATCCCCGGCTTCAGTGTCCGGATCGGCGTCAGCTGCGTGCGGTCCTCGTACTGCCGCGGCAGCTGCAGCCACAGGTCCTCCACGTCGCGCAGCCCGCGCGCGGCCAGTTTCTCCGCCACCCTGGGCCCCACGCCGTCCAGGCTGGACAACGGCACGCCAGTCGTCGCAACCAGCGCAGGCGACGAGGGCCGGCGCAGCGCCCGCGGCATGGCTAGTCGAGCACCATCACCGCATCGACTTCGAAGCGCGCGCCCTTGGGCAGCGCGGACACCTCGATCGTCGAGCGCGCGGGATAGGGCGCGTCGAAATACTCGGCCAGCACCGCGTTGACCTGCGCGAAGTCGGCGAGGCTGGTGAGGTACAACCCCATGCGCACCACCTCGTCGAGCGAGCCGCCCGCCGCCATGCACACCTCGCGCAGGTTGTCGAACGCCTGCCGCGCCTGTGCCGTCACGTCGCCCTCGACCAGCTCGCCACTGGCCGGATCGATGGCCACCTGGCCCGACAGGTAGACGGTCTGCCCGCTGCGCACCGCCTGCGAATACGGCCCGATCGCCGCGGGGGCGCGGTCGGTGTGGACGGGCTGGCGTGGCATCGTTGACTCCATGGTTCGGGACGGATGCCGATTATGCGGGCCGGCGCCGGCGTTCTCCACGCGCCGCCGGCTCAGAACCGCTGCACGCCCTGCACCACCGAAAGCCTGCGCGTGCGCCGGATCACCTCGGCGAGGTGCACGCGGTTGCGCACCTCGATCGAAAACCGGATGGAGGCGATGTTGTCGTCGCGTTCGAGGTATTCGACCCCGTCGATGTTGGAGTCGGCCTTGGCGATCGCGGCCGCCACCTGCGCCAGCACGCCGGGGCGATTGACCACCTCGATGCGCAACGCGACGTTGTAGTCGCCGACCACGGCGCGGTCCCAGCCGATCGAGACCCAGCGCTCCGGGGACTTGCGGTATTCGGCCACGTTGGGGCAGTCCATCCGGTGCACCACGATGCCGCGCCCGGCGGTGTGGTGGCCCATGATGGCGTCGCCCGGGATCGGCAGGCAGCACTGGCCGAAGGTGAGCACGCCGCGCTCGTGCCCGCTGATCAGGATCGTGTTGCCGCTCAGCTGCGCGCGCACCGGATCGTCCGCGCCGGGCTCATGGCGCGCCAGCGCGCGCGCGGCCTGCGCGGGCATGCGGTTGCCCAGCGCGATGTCGGCGAGCAGTGCTTCCAGCCGCGGGTAGCGGTGCTCGCCCAGGTAGGCATCGAGCTGCGCCGGCGGCAACCGCTCCAGCGAACTGTCGAGCTCCTCCAGCGCGCGGTCGAGCATGCGGTGGCCCAGCTGCACGGCATCCTCGTGCTCGAGGTGCTTGAGCTGCTGGCGGATGGCGGTGCGAGCCTTCCCGGTGGCCACGAACTCCAGCCACTGCGGCTTGGGCATCGAGGACTTGGCGGTGATGACTTCGATCTTCTGGCCACTGGCGAGTCGCGTGCGCAGCGGCACCAGCTTGCGATCGACGCGCGCCGCCACCGCGCGGTTGCCCACGTCGGTGT
>DATINB010000404.1:0-4827 GCA_035474775.1 Luteimonas sp. | reverse complement strand
CCGGCCCGCCGGTGGTGGTGGGCCTCAGTTCGGCATCAGGGTCGCGCAGTCGATGTCGCGGCGCGCCGTCGCGTCGTTGCGGCGCATGTGGGTCGTGCCGATCATGGCGCTGTGCTGGCGGCACTGCTCCTGGGTCGACGCCGACGTGGCGGGGCCGGTGGGGGTGGAATTTCTCCCCGGCATCATCGAGCAGCCCGCAACGAGGCAGGCGGTCGCGGCCAGGAGGGAGGACATCGAAATCAGGCGTTCCATGGTGGGTCTCCTTGGTGTGGTGAATTCAACCTAGAACCAAAGAATCCGGTCCTGTGTAGTCCGATGCCCCGCGCCGCCCCTGCCCGTGCGAAGGCGATCCGCGCGGCGATCCCGGTGGCGTCGGGACATCGGATCGCCCCGTCGCCTCAACCGGTGGCGGTGCGTTGCCAGCGGCGCGGCGTGAAGCCCGTCACCTGCGCGAAGACGCGCGTGAAATGGCTCTGGTCGGCGAAGCCGCAGGTGACCGCGATGTCGGCCAGCGAGGCGGTGTTCCTCCTCAGCAGGTGGCGCGCGTGGTCGACGCGCTGCTGCTGCAGCCAGCGATGCGGCGTGCACCCCACCGTCTCGGTGAAGGCCCGGATGAAATGGCTGCGCGACAGCCGGCAGGCGCTGGCGATCGCCGCGATGGACCCCGTGCCGTCGAAGCGCTCGCGCAGCATCTCCTTGGCGCGGCGCTCGTTGTCGCGCGACAGCGTCCGCACGCGCCGGGGCACGGTCGCCACCCCGCTGCCGTACTGCTCGACGAGGTGGGTCTCGATCAGCACGGCCATCTGGTCGATGAACAGCGGGTGGGCCCGGGCCGGGCATTCGAGCGCCGGCGCGAGCGCCGCGCCCAGGTTCGACAGCACCGCGTCGCCCAGGCCGGTCACGCATTCCAGGCCGCCGACGCGACGTCCCGCGATCTGGTCCATCGCCCGTTCCAGCGTGGCGTGCGGCAGTTCCAGCAGCAGGAAGTCGAACGGGCCCTTCAGTTCGGCCTGGTAGTCGTCGGCGAAGTTGCGGACGTAGACCGCGTGGTCGCCGAAGTCGTGCGACGTGCTGCGGTGCGCCTGGTGGATCGTGCGGCGATGGCCCGGCGCCATCGAGATGCCCACCAGGAAGCCGCGGTCGCTCGCCGGCGTGGCCACCTGACAGGGGCCCTCGGCGGCCGAGCGCCGCCGGTAGAACGTGAAGCCGTCGCCGTGGACCTGCCGGCTCTCGTGCAGGTGCGCCGACGTGCAGCCCAGGGAATCACCGCGATCGACTTCGCCCGCCGGGGCGCCCGGTGCGAGACGACGGGTCATGGTCGGCGGTGGCCTGGCAGGGGACGACGCGGTGCGCGCCGGCGGGCGGCGCGCTCAGCCATGCGGGCGGCGCGCTCAGCCATGCGAGCGGCGCCACGCGGCGGGCGAGATCCCCATCCACCGGCGGAAGGCGCGGGTCAGGTGGCTCTGATCGGCGAAACCGCAGCCGATGGCGATCTCGGCGATCGGCCGGTCGGTCCGCAGCAGCGACACGACCTGCGCCAGCCGGTATTGCAGCACCCACTGGTGAGGGGTCTGTCCGGTGGTGGCCTTGAAGGCGCGGCTGAAATGGCTTCGCGACAGGTCGCAGGCCCGGGCGACCTCGGCGATGGAAAGGCGCTGCAGCGGATGGCTCGACAGGCAGGCCTGGGCGCGCCGGACCTGCGCGGGCGACAGGGTGCCCGGTCGCGGCGCTGGCGTCGCGCCGCCGCCGCCGTAGGTCTGCAGCAGGTGGGTCTGGAAGGCGAGCAGCAGCTGCTCCACGAACAGCGGGCTGGCGGCATGCGCGGGTCCCAGCGCCGCGACCAGGGCCTGCGCCAGTCCCACCAGCACCGGGTCCCTGTCGTCCTCGGGCGCGCGCAGGCGTTCGACGGGTGCCTGGCCGATCTCGCGCGCGAGCTCGTTCAGTTCGGGCACGGGCAGCACGAAGCGCACGTTGTCGAACGGCGCGTCGTGCGCGCAGCGCCATTCGTCGCCCAGGTGCGTGATGGCCACGTCGCCGGCGGCGTGGCCGCCCTGGAACACGAGCCGGTCGCCGCGCCACAGGCGGTGCGCCGCGAAGTCCTGCAACTGCACGATGACGCCGACGGCGTCGGCCACGGGGATGGGCGGTCCGATCCCCAGGATCGCGTCGCCGCTGCGCACGCGCGCGATGCGCGTGCCCGCCGACGTCCACACCGGGGCGGGTCCGACCGGCCGCACGCCAGGGTCCGGGCCGTCCGGCCTGGCCGTCGCGCCGGGTGGCGGGCCCTCGGCCGCCCCGCCGGGGCGCGCGCGATCGACGGGCTGCCGGGTCATGGGACGAGGACCGGCTCAGCCACCGGGGGCTCCGCCGGCGGTCGACGCCGCGCCGTCGTCCACGGCGTGCCGTGCGTCCGGTTCGAGCGCCAGGAAGTGATGCACGGCCGGCCGCTCCGGTCCGACGTGGAAGCGCACGGCCTCGGCCTGCAGGTCGGCGTCGGCCCTGGACACGCGCTGGTGCTGCCGCAGGTGTTCGGCCCACGACTCCACCAGGAACCACTCGATCACGCGTCCGGGCTCGGCCGTGTGCTCCGCCACGCCCCAGGCGTAGGCGCCGTCGCGCCGCCGTTCGCGGGCCACCTGCTGCATGGCCGCCAGGAAGGCCGGCAGGTCGGGCCTGCGGATGCGGTACTCGATCTGGACCATCACCGGACCCCGGTCGTGCGCCACGGGCTCGGCCGACAACGGCTCGGGCCAGTGGTTGGACGCCTGCAGGTCGGCCTCGCCGGTAGGCAGCTTGACGCGATGGAACGCGAGCGAGACGACGACCAGTCCCGCCCCGCCCACCAGCAGCGCCACCGGGATGCCCACCTGCTGGGCGAACAGGCCCCAGGCCAGGCTGCCGCCGGCCATCGCGCCGTTGAACACCATCAGGTAGATCGCCAGGCCGCGGCCCCGCACCCAGTTGGGCAGCACCGCCTGCGCGACGCCGTTGAGCGTGGTCAGCGCGATGATCCAGCCCATGCCCAGCACCAGCATGAGCAGCACCGCCGCCCATTGCGCGGGCGCGCTCGCCAGCGCCGCCATCACCGCCGCGCTCAGCACCGACGACAGCAGGACCAGGCCGTCCGCGTCGAGCCGCCGGCGCAGGCGCGGCATCAGCAGCGCCCCCACGATGGCGCCGGCGCCCACCGCCCCGAGCATCACGCCGTAGAAGCCGGCCGAGCCCCCGAGCATGCGGCGCGCGACCAGCGGCAGCAACGCCCACACCGAACTCGCGAACAGGAAGAACACGGCGGCCCGCAGCAGCACGACGTGCAGTTCATGGCTGGCGCGGGCGTAGCGCAGCCCGGCGCGGAAGGCGCCGAGGAACTGCTCCGACAGGCCCGTGTCGACCGCGGGCGGGCGCTTCCACCAGAGCAGCGCGGCGATGACGAACACATAGCTCAGCACGTCCGCGCCGTAGGCCGCCGCGGCGCCGAAGCTCGCCAGCAGCAGCCCGCCCGCGGCCGGCCCCAGGGCCCGGGCGATGTTGATGCCCAGGGAGTTGAGCGCCACCGCGTTCTTCAGGTCCGACCTGGGCACCAGTTCGGGCACGATGGATTGCCAGGTCGGCCCCATCAGCGCCGCGCCGATGCCGCCGACGAAGGTGAGCGCCACCAGGGATTCGACGCTCAGCGTGCCGGTCCGGGCCAGCAGCAGCAGGCTGGCGCTGACGCCGGCCAGCAGGACCTGGATGGCGATCAGGAAACGGCGGCGGTCGAGGATGTCCGAGAGCACCCCGGCGGGGATCGCCAGCAGGAAGATCGGCAGGGTCGCGGCCGTCTGGATGAGCGCCACCGCCGCCGGGCTGGCCGACAGTTCGGTCACCATCCACGAACTGGCGACGTCGCGCATGAAGCTGCCGATGTTGCCCAGCACCGTGGCCGCCCACAGCACGGCGAACATCGGTTGGCGCAGCGGCGCGAAGCTGCCCGCGCCGGCGGCGGGCCTGGCGGCGTCAAGGGGCATCGCGACCTCCCAGGTCATGCCAGGCGACCAGCAGGAACGCGCCCGCCAGTCCCCAGTGTTCGAAGAATGCGTTGGTCGCCGGGGCGCGGGCGGGTTCGGGCAGCGACCAGAAGCGGTCGGCCAGCAGGCTGGCCAGCACCGTGAAGCCGGCCAGGGCCAGGGCTCCCAGCCAGCGGTGGAAGCCCGTCAGCACCAGCGCGGAGGCCCCCAGTTCGAACGCGATGGTGAACGCCGCGAAAGGCACGGCCGGCGCGAGGCCGAAATGCCGCATCTCCGCCACGGCGCCACGGAAATCCCGCAGCTTGACCAGCGGTCCCTGCAGGTAGGCCGAGCACAGGCCCAGCAGCCCCAGCCAGGCCACCCACGGCGACAGGAAAAATTCCTGCAGCGCGCGCATCACACGGCCCAGCAGGCGCAGCCCAGCGCGCCCCAGAACCCCTTGAGGTCCGAGATCGGCAACCGGCTGCTCCAGGCGGTCGCGTGCTGGTGGCCGTGCACGTCGCAGTCGTTGGCGCAGGCGCAGGCCGCCGCCGCCTGGCGCCGGACGGCCTGCAGCGGCGCGCCCTCCTCGCCCCAGGCGCCGTAGCCGCCGAAGCGCCGCACCGGCGACCAGTCGGGCATGGCGGGCGGCACGGGGTCGTCGTCGTGCGCGGCGAAGTCGCCGGCGCCGTAGACCACCTTGCCGCCCACCACCGTCAGCAGCGCGGTGGTGTCGGCGATTTCGGACTCTGCGCAGGCGAAGTAGTCGCGGTCGGGCACCGTCAGGTCGGCCAGCTGGCCCTCGACGATCTGGCCCTTCCTGCCCACCTCGTTGGAGAAC
>DATINB010000403.1:0-4766 GCA_035474775.1 Luteimonas sp. | reverse complement strand
CGTACATCGCCGCGAACTGCGGGACCACGTAACCGAGCAGGAACAGCAGCGACAGGCCGACCATCACCAGCAGGATCGCCGGATAGATCAACGCGTTGATCACCCGGCCGCGCAGCGCGCGCGTGCGTTCCAGGTAGTCCGCGAGGCGCTGCAGGGTGTCGAACATGCTGCCACCGGCCTCTCCGGCCCGCACCATGTTGATGTAGAGGCGCGAGAACGTGCCGTGCTGGCGCTCCAGCGCCGTGGACAGCGCGGTGCCCCCGCGCACCGCGTCGCGCACGTCGGCGACCACGCGCCGCGCGGCTTCGTCCTCGGGCAGCTCCAGCAGGATGGTCAGCGCACGATCGAGCGGCTGCCCGGCGCCGAGCAGGGTGGCCAGCTGCTGGGTGAACTGCACGAGCCGCTGCCCACCGAACGGCTTGGCCTTGAACAGGCTCTTCCACGTGCTCTCGCCGCCGCCTTCACTGGCCAGCCGCGCCTCGATGGGCAGGTGGCCCTGCTCCTGCAGGCGCAGCACCACCTCGCCGTCGCTGCCGGCCTCCATCTGGCCGTCCAGCGTCTCGCCGCGCACGTTGAGGGCCTTGTAGCGGTAGAGCGGCATCTGCGGGGCGTGGCGTCGATGCGAGGGGGCGCCACGGTAACGTAGATCGGGCGACCCCGGCCACGCACCGGTGCCTGGCGGGGGCATCCCGGCTGCGGGAGGCCCCGCTGCCGAACGCGCGGACCCCCTCGCCGTCCGCCGGAACCCGATCCCGAGCCAAGAAGAAAGGCCGCAACGAGCGGCCTTTCGTTCAGATCCGACGCGGAACCGCGTCGTGCAGACGCGGCCTCAGGCGCCGACGTCTTCCGAGTAGCGGATCCACATGTCGTTGAGGCCGGTGCCGGGCGGCAGCGCGCACGACAGCGAAACGAACGCGCTCGGGAAGGTCTCTTCCTGGTCGATGAAGTCCTCCGGCAGGAAGACCATGCCCACGTAGTCGTCCGCGTCGGTCACCACGCTCTTGGTGATGTACTCGTTGGTGCCGTAGTTGTAGCCGTTCACCAGCGTGCAGGTGACCTCGGCCTCGGTGCCGTCATGCGAGGACAGGTACACCTCGACGGCGTCGATGAAGTTCTCGGTGGCCAGTGCGCAGGTGACGAAGGAGACCGAATCGCCTTCGTTCTGCAGGCCGAGCGGACGCTTGCGCAGGCCGGCGTCGTAGGCGGGCAGCGAGGCCTGGCAGAAGGCGGGCGCGTTGAAGTGCGACGTACGGGCGACGTCGACGGCGCCGGCGGAGGCGGA
Organism: Luteimonas sp.; assembly: GCA_035474775.1. GTDB lineage: Bacteria > Pseudomonadota > Gammaproteobacteria > Xanthomonadales > Xanthomonadaceae > Luteimonas. Next base: position 3,484 of record DATINB010000403.1, on the reverse strand, counting down.
GGCCAGGCAGGCGGCGAGCAGCGCGGTGGACAGCAGGCAGGTACGAAGGGCGGTCATGGAATTCTCGGCAGAGTGGTGGGCGCCCACCGTCTCGGACGGCCGGGCTCGGCCTTTTTAACACATATCTAACAATTTATGTGTCGACGGTCACGCCTGGCGCGCCCTGCTCACGCGTCCTCGGTCACCCGCAGCACTTCCTCGATCGTGGTGGCACCGGCCATCGCCTTGATGATCCCGTCCTCGTACATCGTGCGCATGCCGTTCTCGCGCGCCAGCTGCTCGATCTCGCCCATGCCGGCGTGGCGCATCACGGCGCGGCGCAGCGCGTCGTTCATCACCAGGAATTCCATGATGGTGGTGCGCCCGAGGTAGCCGGTGGGCGCGAGCGGCGAGCCCTTCGGCCGGTACAGGAAGATCTCCCCCTCCGGCTGGTACCGGCGCAGCGCGAACTTCTCGATCTCCTCCGGCGAGGCCGGGTACTTCTCGGCATGCGTCGGCTCCAGCCGGCGCACCAGGCGCTGCGCCAGGATGCCGTTGATGGTGGAGGTCAACAGGTAGTCCTCGACGCCCATGTCGAGCATGCGGGTGATGCCGCCGGCGGCGTTGTTGGTGTGCAGCGTGCTGAGCACGAGATGCCCGGTGAGCGCCGACTGGATCGCGATCTTCGCGGTCTCCAGGTCGCGCATCTCGCCGATCATGATGATGTCCGGGTCCTGGCGCACGATCGAGCGCAACGCGTGCGAGAAATCGAGCCCGATCTGCGGCTTGGCCTGGATCTGGTTGATGCCCTCGATCTGGTATTCGACCGGGTCCTCGACGGTGATGATCTTGACGTCGGCGGTGTTGAGCTTGGACAGCGCGGTGTACAGCGTGGTGGTCTTGCCGGAGCCGGTGGGCCCAGTGACCAGCATGATCCCGTGCGGCTGCTTCAGCACCGCCTCGAACTGCGGCAGGAAGTTGTCGGTGAAGCCGAGCTTGTGGAAGTCGAACACCACCGTCTCGCGGTCGAGCAGGCGCATCACCACGCTTTCGCCGTGCGCGGTGGGCACGGTCGACACGCGCAGGTCGAGCTCCTTGCCCTGCACGCGCAGCATGATGCGGCCGTCCTGCGGCAGCCGGCGCTCGGCGATGTTGAGCTTGGCCATGATCTTGATGCGGCTGATGACCGCGGCGGTGAGGTTGGTGGGGGGGCTCTCGCCCTCCTCCAGCACGCCGTCGATGCGGTAGCGCACCTTGAGCCGGTTCTCGAACGGCTCGATGTGGATGTCGGATGCACGCAGTTCGACCGCGCGCTGGATCACCAGGTTGACCAGGCGGATCACCGGCGCCTCGGACGCGAGGTCGCGCAGGTGCTCGACGTCGTCGAGGTCGCCGCTGCCGTCGCCATCCGCCGACTCGACGATGGTGCCCATGGCACTGCGGCCCTGGCCATGCCAGCGCTCGATCAGGTCGCTGATCTCGGACCTGACCGCGACGAACGCGCGCACCTCACGGCCGGTGGCCAGCGCCACCGCCTCGTGCGCATAGCCGTCCTGGGGATCGGCCAGCAGCACGTCGACGTGGGTGCCATCGTCCGCCACCGGCACCACGTGGAACTGCTTCATGAACTTCGGCGTCAGCACGACGCCTTCCGGCGGCAGCTCCGGTGCGTCCTTGATGCTCACCAGCGGCAGGCCCAGCACGGCGGCCGCGGCATCCGCGTGGTCGCGCTCCGACACCAGCCCCAGCCGCGACAGCAGCGACAGCAGGCTGCCGCCGGTCTCCTCCTGGAGCCGCCGCGCGCGCGCCAGGTCGGCGTCCTTGAGGCGCCCCTTGTCACGAAGCAAGGCCACGATGCGCTCGTCTGCACCCAGCGCCACCAGGTCGTCGTGCGTGCTCTCGCTGACCGCGTTCACGTGGCTGCCGCCTGCTGTTTCCGGGCGGCCGACTTTAGCAGGTCGACGCGGCGCGTCCCGGCCCGGCACCCACGCGGCGGCGTGCTGCATGCGCGCGTGCGCCGGCTCCGGGCCGGCGATGGGCGAACGCGCCAGCGCGAGGCGCGGGTCGCTTGGCACGAGGCCCGCCGCGCGGGTTCAGCCGAGCGCCGCGCGCACGTTGCCGAACATCCGCGACCAAGGCGATGCGTCCGGCCAGCCGGCGGGTGCCCAGCTCAGGTTGAGGCTGCGCTGGGTGCGCTCCGGATGCGGCATCAGGATGGTCACGCGGCCGTCGTCGCTGCAGACGCCGGCCACGGCGTCGGTCGAGCCGTTGGGGTTGGCCGGGTAGGTCGCGGCCGGCACCCCGTGGCCGTCGACATAGCGCGCGGCCACGGCCACGCGGCCCGACTGCGCCTCGCCCCCGGGGAAGCTGGCCCGGCCCTCGCCGTGCGAGACCACCGCCGGCAGCCGTGACCCGGCCATGCCGGTGAAGAACAGCGCGTTCGACGGCGCGATCTCCAGCATCCCGAGGCGTGCCTCGTACTGCTCGCTGCGGTTGCGCAGGAAGTCCGGCCAATGCGCGGCCCCGGGAATGATCGGCTTGAGCTGCGAGAGCATCTGGCAACCGTTGCAGACGCCGAGCGCGAAGGTGTCCGCGCGTTGGAAAAAGCCGGCGAAGGCATCGCGCAGCACGTTGCGCTCCAGGATCGACAGCGCCCAGCCGCGGCCGGCACCCAGCACGTCGCCGTAGCTGAAGCCCCCGCCGGCCGCCAGGCCCGCGAAGTCGCGCAACTGCACGCGGCCTTCGATCAGGTCGCTCATGTGCACGTCGATGGCATCGAAGCCGGCTGCGTGGAAGCCATGGGCCATCTCGACCTGGCCGTTGACGCCCTGCTCGCGCAGGATCGCCACCTTCGGGCGCGCCCCGGTGGCGACGTACGGCGCCGCGGGATCCTGTGCGACGTCGAAGGTGCACGCCGGCTGCAGGCCGGGTGCGTCGAAGGCGCGCACCGCGGCGTGCTCCTCGTCGGCGCAGTCGGGGTTGTCGCGCAGCCGCTGCATGGCATGGCTGACCGACCACCAGGCATCGAACAGCGCATCCCAGCGCCACTCGGCCAGGGTCGCCCCGCCGCCCACGATGCGGATGGTCGCCGCGGTGAGCGGGCGGGCGATGCGCTGCGCGCAGTCGATCAGGCCGTGGCGCGCCACCAGGTCGGCGAACTCGGCGCGGTCTTCCGCGGCGATCTGCACCACCGCGCCGAGCTCCTCGTTGAACAGGGTGCGGAAGGCATCGTCGCCGCGCTCGGCGCCCCAGCCATCGAGGTCGATCTCGAGCCCCACGTGGGAACAGAACGCCATCTCGCACAGTGCCGCGAAGGCGCCGCCGTCGGAACGGTCGTGGTACGCGTGCAGCAGTCCGGCGGCGCGCGCCTCGCGCACCAGGTCGAACAGGCTGCGCAGGCGCTGCGGATCGTCCAGGTCCGGGCACGCCCCGCCGAAGGCCTCGAAGCACTGCCCGAGGATCGAACCGCCCATGCGCTGCTTGCCGGCGCCCAGCCCGATCAGCC
>DATINB010000402.1:0-2548 GCA_035474775.1 Luteimonas sp. | reverse complement strand
CGCGCTCCTGCAGTCCGAGGATGCCGGAGGCCAGCTGGTGGAGCTCCTCCGACGACGACTGGAACAGTTCGTCGCGCGGCAGGGTCTCCAGGATGTGCTTGAGGGCCTTGCCGCTGTGCCCGTTGGGCTCCAGTCCGGAGGCCTCCATCACGTGCGCATAGCGCTGCCGCACCAGCGGGATGTCCCATGGCCGGCGGTTGTAGGCGCTGGACGTGTACAAGCCCAGGAACCGGTGTTCGGCGACCGGGGTGCCCGCGGCGTCGTAGCCGAGCACGCCGATGTAGTCCATGTAGCCCGGGCGGTGCACGCTGGACCGGGCGTTGGTCTTGGTGAGGATCAGCGCGTCGGTGCTGCCCTCGGCGGTTTCGGTGCTGGCCGCCAGCGACCTGAGCAGCCGCGGCTTGCCGACGTCGCGGGCGCGCAGCAGGCCCAGCCCGCTGCCCTCCACCGCGCACAGCACCGCCTCGTTCCCGCTGCCGGACACGGCGTACTCGCGGTGGCCGAAGAACGTGAAATGGTCGTCCGCCGCCCAGCGCAGGAAGTCGCGCGCCTCCGCGCATTCGGCTGCGGTCAGGTGCGCCTGCGCCTCGCCGAACCGTTCGGCGACGCTGTCCATCTTCGCGCGCATCGCGCTCCAGTCGGCCACGATCGCCCGCACGTCGGCGAGCACCGTACGCAATGCGGCCTCGATGGCGGCGATGCCATCGGCGGACTGGCGATCGATCTCCAGGTGCATCAGCGACTCGCTGGCGCCGTCCTCGCGGGCCACCGCACGCAGCGTGCCGCCGGCGTCACGGCTCAGCGGCACCACCGGATGGCCCAGCACGTGCACGCCGATCCCGAGCTCCGCGAGCGCCATGGTCACCGAGTCGACCAGGAACGGCATGTCGTCGTTGACGATCTGCAGCACCGTGTGCGGCGACTCCCATCCGTGGCGACCGAGGTCCGGGTTGAACAGCCGCAGCCGCGCCTGCCCGGGTGGGCGTTCGCGCGCGAAGTCGAGGAAGTCGTTGGCCAGGGCCGCCCAGCCATCCGCCGAGTGCAGCGGAAGCTCGTCCTCGGTCAGGCGTCGATAGAAGATGTCGGCGAACACGGTGGCGTCGGCGGCGCGATCGGCACCGGCGCGTTCGCGGATGGCACCGAGGATGGGCGAGAGCAGCGCGGCGCGCGAAGTTGCCGGTGCCGCGCTGCCGCGGTCGGAGGGTTGCAGGCTCATGGGCGACAGTCCGTGGGTGCGGGCGGCTCAGCGCAGTCCGGTTTCGAGGCGGGCAATGTCCAGTCGCTGGATCTCGCTGGTGCCCTCGTAGATTTCGGTGATCTTGGCGTCGCGGAAATACCGCTCGAGCGGCATCTCCTTGGAATAGCCCATGCCGCCATGGATCTGCACGGCGGCATGGGTGATCCACATCGCGGCTTCCGAGGCGGTCAGCTTGGCGACCGCGGCCTCGGTGGTGAACGGCTTGCCCTGGCCCTTGAGCCACGCCGCGCGCAGCGTCAGCAGCAGCGAGGCGTCCAGCTTGCATTTCATGTCGGCGATCTTCGACTGGATCATCTGGAAGCTGCCGATCGGTTGCCCGAACGCCTGCCGCTCGCGCACGTAGGCCAGCGAGGCCTCGTACGCGGCCCGGCCGATGCCGACGGCCTGCGAGGCGATGCCGATGCGGCCGGCGTCCAGCACGCCCATGGCGATCTTGAACCCCTGCCCCTCCACGCCCAGCACGTCGTCGGCGGCTGCCACGTAATCCTGGAACTCGATCTCGCAGGTGGCCGAGGCGCGGATGCCCAGCTTCGGTTCGGTCTTGCCGCGGTGGAACCCCTCGCGGGTGGTGTCCACCATGAACGCGGTGATGCCGCGCGATCCCTTGTCGGGATCGGTCATCGCGAACAGCACGATGTACTTCGCCACCGGGCCGGAGGTGATCCAGCTCTTCTTGCCGTTCACCACGTAGCTGCCGTCGGCCTGCTTCACGGCGCGGCAGCGCATCGCGGTGGCGTCCGAGCCGGACTGCGGCTCGGTCAGCGCGAATGCGCCGATCTCGCGACCCTCGGCGATGTCGCGCACGTACAGCTGTTTCTGCGCCTCCGTACCGTGGGTCAGGATGCCGTTGCAGAACAGCGAGTTGTTGACCGACATGATGGTGGAATGGGCGGCGTCCGCCGCGGCGATCTCCACCATCGCCAGCACGTAGGCGATCGGGTCCATCCCGGCACCGCCGTACGCCTCCGGAACCTCGATGCCCATCAGGCCGTTCTCGCCCAGCAGTCGGATGTTGTCGAGCGGGAATTCCCCGCTGCGGTCGAAGGCCTCGGCGCTGGGGCCGATCCGCTCCTGGGCGATCCGGCGGGCGACGTCCTGGATCATCAACTGTTCTTCGCTGAAACCGAATTCCACGGGTCTGGCTCCGCTGTGAGTCGTTGCGGAATTGTAGCCGGGTGGCCTGCAAGACCCCAGCCGCGGGAGCACCGGCCCTTGACTGCCCCGGGCGCGCCGACGACAATTATCTCTGTATCGCGATGGGAAGATATTGATGGATCTCGAGGCCTGGTC
>DATINB010000401.1:0-2160 GCA_035474775.1 Luteimonas sp. | reverse complement strand
CATCTTCAGCACGCCGGTGATGAGCATGCCGGCCACGCCGGTCATCAGCGCCACCGAAGTGGGAATGCGCGAGGACAGCGCCAGCAGCATGGTCACGGCGAAGATCGTCATCGCGATCTTGAACTTGTGCGGGCGCTGCTCGCCCTTGGGGTAGTCGGTGACGACGACGAAGTCGCGGCCGGCGGCGGTGCGCGCCAGGTCCTGCCAGATGCTGTGCAGCACCAACATGTCGCCGGCGCGCAACGGCAGGCTGCGCACGTTTTCGCGCAGCACCTCCTTGTCGCGGTTCACCGCCAGCAGGCTGATGCCGTAGTTCTTGCGCAGTTGCAGCTCGGCCTGCGTCTTGCCGATGAACTTCGACGTCGGCAACACCACGGCCTCGGAGATGCCGGCGCGGCTGGGGTTGAACAGGTCGCCGAACTCGCGCAGCCGCGTGCTCATGCGCAGGATGTTGTTCTGCGCGAAGTCGGTGACCTGCTGGCGGTTGCCCATCGCGCCGATCACGCTGCCCACCCAGATGCGCGCGTCGGCGGGCGGCGCCAGCCGCGAATCGTTGCCGGTCTTCAGCGCCAGCAGCAGCGGCGCGCCGTGCAGCGCCTCGGCCTCGCCCAGCGACATGCCGACCAGCGGACTGTCGGCGCTGACCGTGAGCTCGAACACGTCGCCCTCGATGCCGTAGGCACGTGCGAAGTAGCTCTGCGTACGCGCCGGCGTCACCCCGCCCTCGGCATCGCTGGCACGCTCGGTCGCCAGCTGGCGGTCGCCGAAGAAATGGAAGTACGCAAGCGATGCCGCCAGCAGGGTCAGGCCGATCGGCAGCGGCGCGAACATCTTCAGCGGTTCCAGCGTGGCCACGCCGGATGGCAGGTTGGCGTTGGCGGCCACCAGCAGGTCGTTGAGCAGGATCAGCGGGGAGTTGCCGACCATGGTCAGCGCGCCGCCCATCACGATGGAGGCGCTCAACGGCAGCAGGAACCGCGACAGCGACAGCCCGGTGCGCGCCGCCAGCCGCGAGGCCACCGGCAGGTACAGCGCCATCACCGCCGGGTTCTGCATGAACGACGAGTTGAGCCCGGCCACCGCCGAGGTGTACAGCAGCAGGCGGCTTTCCACGCCGTGCGCGCGCCGCAGCAGCCAGGCCGCCAGCCGGTTGAGTGCGCCGGTGCGGTCCAGCCCGGTGCCCAGGATCATCGTGGCGATGATGCTGATCACCGCGTTGGACGAGAACCCGTTGAAGATGTCCTCGGAGGCCACCAGGCCGGTCAGGCCGAGCAGCACCAGCACCACCAGCGCGACCAGGTCGGCACGCACGCGCTCGAACAGGAACAGGCCCATGGTCAGCACCACGAGCCCCAGCACGAGCTTCATGTCGGTGGTCAGGGCGAGTGCGGTGTCCATCCGTGTACGCGCGCCCCCGGGATCAGGCGCGGCTGTCGACGCGGTCGTAGACCAGGTCCCAGACGCCGTGCCCGAGGCGTTGGCCCCGGCTTTCGAAATGGGTCTGCGGGCGCCACGCGGGGCGCGGCAGGTGGCCGCGCGGACCGGCGCGGTTGCGCAGGCCGTCGGTGGCATCCAGCACGTCCCACATCTGGTCCGCGTAGTCGGCCCAGTCGGTGGCCAGGTGCAGCCGCCCGCCGGGAGCGATCCGGTCGACCAGCAGTGCGGCGAACTCCGGTTGCAGCAGCCGACGCTTCTGGTGGCGCTTCTTGTGCCACGGGTCGGGAAAGTAGATGCGGATCTCGTCGAGGCTGCCGGCGCGGATCTCGTCGTGCAGCACCTCGACGGCGTCATGGTGGTACAGCCGCACGTGGTCGCTGCCGTCTTCGGCCAGCCCGTTCAGCAGCCGGCCCACGCCGGGTGCATGCACCTCGATGCCGATGTGGTCGCGCGCCGGGTCGTGCGATGCCGAGTAGCGCAGTGCACCGCCATTGCCGAACCCGATCTCCAGCACGCGGGCGGCGCGGCGACCGAACACGGCGTCGAAGTCGCGCGGCTCGCCGCGGTAGTCGAGCCCGAAGCGCGGCCACAGCGCGTCGATGGCGCGTTGCTGGGCCTGGGTGAAGCGCCCCTGCCGGAGGACGAAGCTGCGGATGCCGCGGTGACCGGTGCCGGCGCTGTAAGGCTTGCGCGCGCGCGCGGTGCCCGGCGCGGCCTCGGCCA
>DATINB010000400.1:0-3239 GCA_035474775.1 Luteimonas sp. | reverse complement strand
CGATGTCGCGCTATCTGATCGACCGCATCGCCGCGCTGCCGAACGTGGTGCTGCACGTGCGCACCGAACTGGTGGCCCTGGAAGGCGACGCCACCCGCGGCCTGGTCGGTGCGCGCTACCGCCATCGCGACACGGGCGTCGAGCACCATTGCGACCTGCGCCACGTGTTCCTGTTCGTCGGCGCCGACCCCAACACCGGCTGGCTCGACGGCTGCGTGGCGCTGGATGGAGGCTTCGTGCGTACCGGCGAGGCCGGCGCCCGCAGCGGGCGCACGCTATCGCTGCAGACCGACCGGCCGGGCGTATATGCCATCGGCGACGTGCGCGCCGGTTCGGTGAAGCGGGTGGCGGCGGCGGTGGGCGAGGGCGCCGCCGTGGTCGCGCAGATCCACCAGTACCTGGCCGCGGCCGACGAGGCCGCGCGCACCCGCACTGCCGCCGGGGAACCCGCGTGATGGCCGACGACTGCAGCCACCTCGACAGCATCGCCAGCGTCGTGCCCAGCGCGCGCGGGTGCGAAGCGTGCCTTGCGATCGGCAGCCCCTGGGTGCATCTGCGGCTGTGCCGCCGCTGTGGCCACGTCGGCTGCTGCGACGATTCCCCGCACCGCCATGCCCGCGCACACTTCCAGGCGACCCGCCATCCGATCATCGAGGGCTACGATCCGCCGGAGGGTTGGGGCTGGTGCTTCGCGGACGCGGTGGAGGTGGCGTTGCCGGACCAGACGCCGCAGCTGGGGCCCATCCCGCGCTACGTGTGAGCCGCGTCTCCGCGCCGGCGGCGCCGGTCGACCGGTGGAGTCGGCGGGCCCGCGCCACGTTCGCATGCGATTGCCGCGATGGCGGCGGCTGGGCGATCATCGATGCTCAACGCCATGCAGGCGGGGCGGGAACCGTCGCACGCACTGCCGGCATCGCCCAGAAGGAGAACACACGATGGCCGAAGGCATCACTGCGGTCTGGAAGCGGGTCACCCCGGAACTGCGCGACGAACTGGTGGCGTTCTGGCTGGCCGAGGGCGCCCTCGACGACGCCGGGGTGGCCGAAGCACGGACCGAGCAGGTGGTGTGCATCGGCCGCGAGGCCGACGGTTCGATCTGGGGCGTGGGCACCGCGGTGCTGCAGGTGCTTCCGCAACTCGGCCAGCCCACCTACGCCTGCCGCCAGTTCTTCAGTGCCCGCCGGCGCGGCAAGGGCCAGATGATGGCGTTCTTCGGCGTGGTGCGCGACACGCTTGAGCTCTACAACCAGGCGCTCGCCCAGCCCGAGTCGATCGGCATCCTGCTCGAGATCCAGAACGACATGGTGGCCGCGCGCTACCAGCTGGCCTACGAGCCGGAGGCCGACGCGTACTTCATCGGCTATTCGCCGCGCGGGCACCACCTGCGCGTCGTGTATTTCGATGGCGCGCGCCTGTTGCTGCCGCCGAAGCCGGCGCAGCGCAGCCCACCCCCGTCCGGCGGCGCGGGCGCCGCGCAGGGCTGAGGCGCAGGCCGGGTCGCAGCGCGCGGTCACGGTGGCCGGGCTGCAGCGCGCGGTCCCGCTGGCTGGCCTATGCTGCCGGTCAACTCGCGGAGACCACCATGCGCATCCTGATGCTCGGTGCCGGCGGCACCTCCGGCTACTTCGGCGGGCGCCTGGCGCAGTCGGGCGCCGACGTCACCTTCCTCGTGCGCCCGGCGCGGGCCGCGGCACTGGCGCGCGACGGCCTGCGCATCCGCAGCCCCCTGGGCGATGCCGACCTGCAGGTGGCGACCGTGACCGCCGACGCGCTGCCCGCGTGCGTGGCGCGGGCGCCGTTTGCGCTGGTGGTGCTGGGCTGCAAGGCCTATGACCTCGCGTCCGCGCTGGATGACGTGGCGCCGGCGATGGCCGGTGCGACCCTGCTGCCGATCCTCAACGGACTGCGCCACTTCCCGGTGCTCGATGCGCGGTTCGGCCGTGACCGCGTGCTCGGCGGGCTCTGTTTCATCAGTGCCACGTTGGGCCCTGGCGGCGAGATCCGCCACCTGGCCAGGGCCGCCTCGTTGACATTCGGCGTGCGCGCGGGCGGAGCCCCCGAGCCGCGTGTCGACCTGTTCGCGAAGGCCTGCGCACAGGCGGGGATCGAGCATGTCCACGGCGTCCGCATCGAACAGGCGATGTGGTCGAAGTTCACGTTCCTGGCGACGCTGGCCGCGGCCACCTGCCTGATGCGGGCGCCGATCGGCGACATCGTGGCCAGTGACGGCGGTCGCGCATTCCTGCAGGCACTGCACGCCGAATGCATCGCGGTGGCCCACGCGGCGGGCGAGCCGGTGGAGGGCGACGCGCGCCATGCCGCACTGGAATCCCTGACCCAGCCCGGTTCGCCGCTCGCCGCCTCCATGCTGCGCGACCTCGAGGCGGGCCAGCGCGTCGAGGCCGCGCACATCGTCGGCGACATGCTGCAGCGTTCGCACGCGGCGGACCTGGCGGCGCCGAACCTGGCGATGGCCTGGCGCCACCTGCAGGCCTACGAGGCGCGCCGCGCGCGCGCCTGAGGGCGGCCTGCCTGGCCGCTCGCGCCTGGACGCGCGCGGCATCTCCGTTCTTCGCGCAGCTTCCACGGTTGCTCCGCGACCCTGCAGCCCGATTCCGGGGAGAGCGGCATGCCATCCACCACCCGCTGCGCCGATCGCGGCGCGACGACGCGCAGGGTGCGCTGATGGCGCGCCTGCAACACGGCGACTGGCCCGACCGCCTGTGGATCGTGCGCCATGGCCAGAGCGCCGGGAACGTCGCGCGCGATGCCGCCGAGGAGGCCGCCGCGCACCTGATCGACATCGACACGCGCGATGCCGACACCCCGCTGTCCCGGCTTGGCCATGAGCAGGCACGCGCACTGGGCCAGTGGTTCGCGGCCATGCCGGCATCCGCGCGCCCGACGGTGCTGTTGACGTCGCCGTTCATCCGGTCGCGGCAGACCATCGAGGCGGTGGCGGATGCGCTGGGCACCGACCGCCGGGAGATCGCCGTGGACGAGCGCCTGCGCGAGAAGGAGTTCGGGATCCTCGACCGCCTGACCCGGTCAGGCATCGAGACACTCCACCCCGACCAAGCCGAGTTCCGGCGGCTGTTGGGCAAGTTCTATCATCGGCCGCCGGGCGGGGAGAGCTGGTGCGACGTCATCCTGCGCCTGAGGAGCGCGCTCGACACCATCTCTCTGCACCATAGCGGATGCCGCGTCCTGATCGTTGGGCATCAGGTTGTCGTTCTATG
>DATINB010000399.1:0-14397 GCA_035474775.1 Luteimonas sp. | reverse complement strand
GATCGCCGAAGCCGAACACGGCCAGGGTGTCGGCACCCAGCAGGGTGTCCGGCGTGGCGGCCTGCGCGTAGTCCACCTGCAGGCGCGGTCGCGGCCCGGCCACGGCGCGGGACTCGCCCTGCGCCGTCACGGGTTGCCGGCCTGCAGCGTGTCGCCGGCGAAGCGTGCGCGCAGGTCGCGGCGACGGCGCAGCCAGCTGCGCATCGCCGCCGGGGCCACGGCCACCAGGTTGGCCGCGTAGACCAGGCGGAACAGCCGCAGGCGGCGCGCCACGGGGCGGTTGTCGAACACGTCCCCGGCCAGCATGGCGATCACCGCCTGCTCCAGTTGCCACACGTTGCGCGGGTTGGCGAACAGGCGCTGCATGGTCGGTGTGGTGAAGCGATGGATGAACCAGGAGAAGTGGCGCAGCCCGCGCAGGCGACGCCGCTCCGCGGCACGCTGCAGTGCCGGTTCGGCCGCGGGATCGCGCAGCGCCCCGTCCACCACGCGGGCGGCCTGCTCGCCGCCGTCCATGGCCAGGTACACACCGGACGAGAACACCGGATCGATGAACGCATGCGCATCGCCGGCCATCACCCAGCCCGGGCCCGCGGTCCGCGAACAGGCGTATGAATAATTGCCGGTGGCGTGCACCGGGGCCACGCGTTCGGCGTGGCGCATGCGCGCACCCGTGGAGGGGGCCGACGCCAGCGTCTCCATCAGGAACGACTCGAGGTCGCCACGGCGCTGCCTGAGGTGCGCCGGCGACATCACCGCGCCCACGCTCATCACGCCGCCGGGCAGCGGGATCACCCAGATCCAGCCGTGCGCGAACCGGTCGACGGTGATGTTGCCGGCGTCGTCGCCGTCGCGGCGCGGCACGCCCCGGAAGTGGCTGAACACGGCCGCTGACTGGTGCACCGCGCTGCGCCGCTTGAGCTTCAGCGCATTGCCGACGACCGTATCGCGCCCGCTGGCGTCGACCAGGTAGCGCATGCGCACCTGCAGGCGTCCGCCGCCGCCGTCACGCGCGTCGGCGGTGGCCGGCCGCCCGCCCGCGAAGCCGACGCGCTCCACCAGGACATCCTCGCGCGCATCCACGCCGGCAGCGCGGCAGTGCTCGAACAGCAGTTGGTCGAACTGCGCGCGCGGCACCTGGAACGCGTGGTCATGGACCTTGCCCAGCGCCCGTTCGAAACGGAACACATGGGTGGCATCGACGGAGCCGGGCAGCGGAAAGTCGGCGCCGCACTTGTGCACCCCGATGGCGCGCACCTGCTCCAGCACCCCGAGACGCTCCAGGATCGACAGGTTCATCGGCAGCAGCGATTCGCCGATGTGGAAACGCGGATGGCGCGCCTTCTCCAGCAGCAGCACGCGCCAGCCGCTGCGCGCGAGCAGGGTGGCGGCGGTGGTGCCGGCCGGTCCGCCGCCGATCACCAGCACATCGGTGTCGACCACGTGGACGGCGGGGTCCCCGGGGGTGGAATCCTGCATTGGCTGGGTGGTCGGCATTCGCGGTGGCTGCGCGCCCATGCGATCATTCGGGGGCGCGAATCATAGCGCGCCGCCTGCGGCGGCCCTTGCGGGCGCGTCGCGGTCGATCACCGGAACCGGAACCCGAGCGCGCATGTCCACCCAAACCGATGCCGAACGCGAGCTGGCCGACCTGCTGGTCGAGAGCCTGAACCTCGAGGATGTCGAAGCCGGCTCCATCGATCCCGACGCACCGCTGTTCAACAGCGGCCTGGGCCTGGATTCGATCGATGCGCTGGAGCTCGCACTGGCGATCAGCACGCGGTACGGGTTCCAGCTGCGCTCGGACAACGACGACAACCGGCGCATCTTCGCGTCACTGCGCGCGCTCTCCGCCCATATCGAGCAGAACCGGACCTGACGCGCGCCGCGGCGCGCCTGCGCCATGGCGCTCGCCATCCAGATCGTCCTTGCCGCGGCCTATGCGCTGTTCGCGCATGCGGCGAGCGCCACCGGGGACGCCCGTTACGCACTCGCGGCGCTGCTTGCGCTCGTGCTGATGCTGCTGGTGGCGGCCCTGGCGGCGCGGCGCGCCTGGGCGTGGATCGCCTTGCCGGTGCTGGTGGGCGGCTGCTGGCTGCTGTACCGCGCCGGTCTGGCCGGGCTTCCGTTGCTGCTGGTGCCGGTGGCGTTCGTGGTGGTGATCGCGTGGTTGTTCGCGCGCAGCCTGCGCTCGCCGCACGGGCCCCTGATCACGCGCATCCTGGCCGGGCTGGAGGGCGTGCCGTGGCGCGAGGTGCCGGCTGAGCTGCGCACCTACACGCGCCGGCTGACCGCCGCGTGGGCAGGGGTGCTGGGCGCCATGGGTGCCTGCAACCTGGCCCTGGCCCTGGTCGCCTCGCCGGGCGGCCTGCTGGAAAGCCTCGGCGTGGCGCCGCCGTTCACCATCACCCGCACCCAGTGGTCGTGGTTCGCCAACCTGCTGAACTACGGCGTGGTCGGCGGCTTCTTCATCGGCGAATACGTGCTGCGCAACCGCTGGTTCCCGGCACGCTACCGCAGCTTTTTCGACTTCCTGCGCCAGATGGCCGCGCTGGGCCCGGCGTTCTGGAAGGATTTCCTGCGTTGAAGCCCGGACCGGGTGACCACCCGCGTGCGTCGGTCCGTCGCCCGCGCGCAGCGCCCGCGCGGGCTGCCGGCCGCACGACCCGCTTCGGTATGCTGCCGGCCATGGAACAGCGTGTCGACAACATGGACGAGGCCGCGACGGTCGGCGAACGGCTGGTGCGCAACGCATGGAGCGCGGTGCAGCTGGGCTACACGCTGCTGTGGACGGCGGGCTGGGTCAGCGTGGCGTTGCTGCTGCTGGCGGTCAGCGGCAATCGTCGCCTCGCGCTGCGCATGGCGGCGCGCTGCTGGGCTCCTGGTCTGCTGTGGGGCTCGAAGGTCACCGTGGTGGGGCTGGAGCGCGTCGACTGGTCGAAGCCGCACCTGCTGGTGGCCAACCACCAGTCGATGATCGACATCTGCGCGCTGTTCCATGCCGTGCCCGGGCCACTGCATTTCCTGCTCAAGCAGGAAATGCAGCGGGTGCCGTTCGTGGGCGGTTATGCGCGTGCCACCGGCATGCTGTTCATCGACCGCGAAGACCGTCGCGCGGGCCCGAGGATGCGCCGCGAGGCGGCCACCCTGCTGCGCCAGGGGGCGACCCTGTGCCTGTTCCCGGAAGGCACGCGCAGCCGCACGGGCTTCGTCGCGCCGTTCAAGGGAGGCGCATTCCAGTCCGCCATCGACGCCGGCGCCGAGGTGGTGCCGGTGGCGCTGGACGGGACTGGCGCGGTACTGCCGGTGGACGGGTTCTTCCGCGGCAGGCCGGGGCCGATCCGCGTCGAGTTCGGTGCACCGTTGCCGGTGCGCGACGGGAATGGCCCGGTGGATCGCCAGGCGCTGGCGGCGCGCGCGCATGCCGAGGTCGTGGCGCTGCTGCGTCGCCCCGGTTGAACCGCGCACCGGTGGAGTTCGTGGTCCCCCCATCGCACCCGTGCCTGCCCGGGCATTTCCCCGGCCGTCCGCTGGTGCCCGGCGTGGTCATCCTGGACCACGTGATCGCCGCGGTGGAGATGGCCCACGGCCCGCTCCCCGCCCTGCGCCTGCCGCAGGTCAAGTTCGTGCGGCCGCTGTTGCCTGGCGAGACCGCCCGCATCGAGCTCGACGGCGCGGCACCGCGCTGGCGGTTCCGCGTCCTGCGCGACGGGACCGTGCTCGCCAGTGGCGAGCTGGCCCTCGCACCGTGACCACTCCGGGCTGGAAACAGCGTCCGGAGGTCGGCGGCCGTGCGGCGGTGAAGCTGATCCATGCGGTCACCCGCCTGGGCGGGCGCAGCCTGGGGCGCCTGGTCCTGCCGCCCATCGCGCTCTATTTCTACCTGCGGCGTGGCGCCGAACGCCGTGCCTCGCGCGATTACCTGACGCGCGTACTCGGCCGCCCGGCCCGCGCCGTCGAGGTCATCCGCCACATCGGCACGTTCGCTGCCACCATCCTCGACCGCGTGTTCCTGCTCAGCGAGAGCACCCGCCGGTTCGACGTCAGCGTGCATGGTCTGGATGGCCTGCACGCGCAGCTCGACCAGGGCCGGGGGCTGCTGCTGTTCGGGTCGCACCTGGGCAGCTTCGAGGTGCTGCGCGTGCTGGCCCGCAAGCGCCCCGAAACGGTGATCCGCGTGGTGCTCGACAAGGCGCACAGCCCCGCGGTGACGCAGCTGCTGGAAGACCTCAACCCCGAGGTGGCCGCCACCGTGATCGACGCCGGCCAGGAGGGGATGGCGATCATGCTGGAGATCCAGCAGGCCGCGCAGCAGGGTGCGCTGATCGCGCTGCTGGTCGATCGGACCCAGCCCGGCGAGCCCGCGGCCAGGGTGCCGTTCCTGGGTGCCCCGGCGGACTTTCCGGTTTCGCCATGGCTGATCGCCGCCGTGTTGCGGCTCCCGGTGTCGCTGGCCTTCGGGCTGTACCGGGGCGGCAACCGCTACGACCTGCTGTTCGAGCCTTTCAGCGACGGCGTGGTGATCCCGCGCAATGCCCGCGCAACCGCGGTACCGGCACTCATCGCCCGTTATGCCGCGCGACTGGAGCATCACGTGCGCCGTGCACCGTACAACTGGTTCAATTTCTACGATTTCTGGGAGCAGGGCGATCGACACGATTCGACACCATCCGCGTCGCCACGCGGTGCAATCGACGACGGCACGCGCGATGGCCACGCTGCTCCTGGTGCTGGCATGCAGCCTGACGGTGCCATCCGCAGCGGCCCGGACGGCGCCTGAGGGCGCGGCCGGACCGACCGCCGACACGGCCTGGATCCTCGCGCGCCTCGCCCGCCCGGCGCCGATGCAGACCGCGTTCGTGGAAGTGCGCGGCTCCGCATTGCTGAAGGCGCCGCTGCGCATCGCCGGGGTGTATGGCAGGCCCGACGCCGCGACCCTGGTGCGCGACGTGCAGTCGCCGTACCGCGAGACGACCACCATCCGCGCGGGCGAGGCCACGATCGCGCGCGCCGGCAAGGCGCCACGGCGTTTCCCGCTGTCGCGCGCGCCGGAGCTGGCCGCGCTGCAGGCCAGCTTCGGTGCGCTCCTGGCTGGCGATCGGGCCGCGCTCGCACGCCACTGGCGCATCGCCACCAGCGGGCCCCGCGAGCGTTGGCGCATGACACTGCAGCCGAAGGACGCAGGCGCGGTGGGTGCACTGCGCGAAGTGGTCCTGCATGGACGCGGTGCCGAACTCCGCTGCATCGAGAGCCGGCTGGCGAAGGGCGATGTGCAGCGCACCTTGCTGGCATCGGCGGCGCGTGACGCCGGGCCGGCGCTGGACGGCGAGGCGCTGGCCGCCCTGTGCCAGCAACGCGCCGATGCGGAATGAACCCATCCGCGACGCCCGGCAGGGACGCGGCGGCATGAGCGCGCGCTGGCGGCTCGGATTGGCCCTGGCATGGCTGGTGGGACTGCTGGCGGCGGGCTGGGCATTGTCGACGCGGCTCGAAATGAGCGGCGACCTGCGCGGCTTCATGCCGCAGGCGCGTACGCCCGCGCAGTCGCTGCTGCTCGACGAACTCGGCGAAGGTCCCGGCTCGCGGCTGCTGCTGGTCGCGCTGTCGGGTGCCGACGACACCACGCTCGCCGCGCAGTCGCAGGCGATGCGCCAGGCGCTGGCAGGCGATGCGCGTTTCCAGCTGGTCGCCAACGGCGAGGATGCCGGCCTCGAGGCGATCCCGGAACACTTGCGCGCCTACCGCTACCTGTTGTCGCCGACCCTGGATACGCAGCGCTTCGACACCGCCTACCTGCGCGCGCAGCTGGCCGAGCGCGTGCAGGACCTCGGCTCGCCGGCCGCCGACCTGGTGGAGCCGTTGCTCGCCTCCGATCCGACCCTGGAAACGCTGAAGCTCGCCGAATCCTGGCAGCCGGCGACCGCCCCGCAGCGGCGGCACGGGGTGTGGTTCGATCGTGCCGGCCGGCAGGCGCTGCTGGTGGCGCAGACGCATGCGGCGGGCTTCGATCCCAACGGCCAGCAGGCGGCGTACGACGCGGTGCACGCGGCGTTCGCAGCGGCATCGGCGGGCAGCGGCGCGCGCATGGACATGACCGGACCGGGCGCGTTCTCGGTCGAGATCGGCGGCCGCACCGCGGGCGAAGCACAGATGATCGGCCTGATCGATGGCATCGGGCTGGTGCTGCTGTTGCTGGTGGCCTACCGGAGCTGGAAGATCCCGTTGCTCGGCGTGCTGCCGCTGGCCAGCGCCGGGCTCGCCGGGCTGGGTGCGGTGACGCTGCTGTTCGAGGGCGTGCATGGCATCACGGTCGCGTTCGGCTTCACCCTGATCGGCGTGGTGCAGGACTATCCGATCCACTTCTTCAGCCACCAGCGTGCCGGGATCGCGCCGCACGACAACGTGCGCGCGCTGTGGCCCACGCTCGCCACCGGGGTGGCGGCCACCTGCATCGCCTACGTCACCTTCCTGTTTTCCGGCGTCGACGGGCTGCAGCAACTGGCGGTGTTCACCATCGCCGGGCTCGCGGTGGCGGCACTCTGCACGCGGTTCGCGCTGCCGTGGCTGGTGGATCCCGACGCGGTCGACCAGGCCGACGCTCCGCGGCTGCAGGCCCTGTGGCGGGTGGTGGAACGGCTGCCGCGACCGCGCAGGGTGCTGCCGGTGCTGGCGCTGGGCTGCGTGGCCACGCTGCTGCTGGCGCCGGGTCCGTTCTGGCAGAACGACCTGTCGCGGCTGACACCGGTGCCGGCGGATGCGCTCGCACTCGACGCACGCCTGCGCGACGAACTCGGGGCCCCCGACGTGCGCTACGTGCTCGCGCTGCGCGGCGCCAGCGAGGACGCGGTGCTGGCGGCCAGCGAACGCCTGCACCCCGCGCTCGATGCACTGGTGCGTACCGGTGCGCTGGCCGGCTGGGACAGCGCGGCGCGCTACCTGCCGAGCGCCGCCCGTCAGCGCGCTCGGCAGGCACGACTGCCCGACGCGGCTTCGTTGCAGGCCACGCTGGACCAGGCGCTGCGCGATTCCCCGTTCCGTTCCGATGCGTTCGCGCCGTTCGCCGCCGACGTCGCCATGGCGCGTCGCGCCGCGCCGCTGACCCGGGCCGATCTCGCCGCCACGCCGCTGGCCAGCCGCCTGGACGGCATGCTGCTCGGATCGGGTGGCACCACCACGGCGCTGGTCTCGCTGTCCGGGCTGCTGGATCCGGCCGCGCTCTCGCGCATGTCCGCGCGTCACGGGGCCGAGCTGCTGGACATGAAGGACGCATCCGAGTCGCTGGTGGCCGAGTACCGCGGCCGCGTGC
The DNA here is from genome assembly GCA_035474775.1 of Luteimonas sp. Classification (GTDB taxonomy): domain Bacteria; phylum Pseudomonadota; class Gammaproteobacteria; order Xanthomonadales; family Xanthomonadaceae; genus Luteimonas. The sequence continues at coordinate 7,091 of DATINB010000399.1, read as the reverse complement.
TGGCCGCCCTGGTGTTCGCCGTGCTGCTGCTGGCGGCGACGGTCTGGGTGGCCCTGCGCAGTCCGCGCCGGGTCGTGCGCGTGCTGCTGCCGATGGCCTTGACCACGCTGGTGATCCTTGCCGTGCTGCGTGGCTTCGGGGTCGAACTGACGCTGTTCCACCTGGTCGCGCTGATCCTGGCGGCCGGCCTGGGGCTGGATTACGCGCTGTTCTTCGAGCACGCCGGCGACGACCGCGCCGACCAGCTGCGCACGCTGCATGCCGTGCTGGTGTGCAGCCTGATGACGCTGCTGGTGTTCAGCCTGCTGGCGTGGTCGTCGATCCCGGTCCTGCGCGCGCTCGGCAGCACCGTCGCGATCGGCGTGCTGTGCAACTTCGTGCTGGCCCTGCTGGTTTCGCGGCATCCGCATGCCGGCGCCGGGCGTACGGATCCGGCAGCGTTGGCCGGTGACCCCGGCAACCGGGGGCGCGACGCCGCGCCCGGCATGCCGGATGGCGCCGCGTGATCGGCCGCACGCAGATCATGGCGCTGGTCCCGCACCAGGACGCGATGTGCCTGTGGGATGCCGTGCCGTCCTGGGACGACACGCGCATCGTGCTGCACAGCGACCGCCATCGCGACGTCGCCCATCCCCTGCGCAGTGGCGGCCGACTGCACGCGGTGCACCTGTGCGAGTACGGCGCGCAGGCGATGGCGGTGCACGGGGGCCTGCGCGCGGGGCCGGGCGTGCCCGCGGTCGCCGGCGTGCTGGTCTCGCTGCGCGGCGTGGTGCTGCACGTGGACCGCATCGACGGCCTGGCGGGCACGCTGGAATGCGTGGCCGAGCTGCTGGTCGACGCGCCCGGCAGCCAGCAGTACGCGTTCCGGATCAGCCATGCCGGCAACCTGCTCGCCGAAGGCCGCGCCGCGGTGGTGCTCGGCGGCACGGCGGGTTGATGCCCTCGCGGGCGCGTTCGCGTCGGACACGGCGGGCTGGGATACTGCGCCGATGAACACTCCCCGCAGGCGTGCCCTGGTCACCGGCGGCAGCGGCGACATCGGCAGCGCCATCGCGGCCCGGCTGGCCGCGACCGGCCTGCACGTGATCGTCCACGCGCACAGCAACCCGGCACGCGCCGACGCGGTGGCCGCCGCCATCCGCGACGCCGGCGGCAGTGCCGAAGCGGTGGCCTTCGATGTCGCCGATGGCGCCGCCGCCGCGGCCGGGCTCGCGCCGCTGCTGCAGGCGGGGCCGATCCAGGTGCTGGTCAACAATGCCGGCATCCACGACGACGCGCCCATGGCCGGCATGGACTTCGAGCGCTGGAAGCGGGTCATCGACGTGTCCCTGCACGGCTTCTTCCATGTCACGCAGCCGTTGCTGCTGCCGATGGCACGCACGCGCTGGGGCCGCATCGTCAGCGTGTCCTCGGTGGCCGCCGTGCTCGGCAACCGCGGGCAGGCCAATTACGCCGCGGCCAAGGCCGCGCTGCACGGCGCCTCGAAGTCGCTGGCGCGCGAGATGGCCAGCCGTGGCATCACCGTCAACGTGGTCGCGCCGGGGGTGATCGCCGGGGCGATGGCGGCGGAGGCATTCGATGCCGACGCGATCCGCCAGATCGTGCCGGCCGCGCGCGCGGGTTCCCCCGACGAGGTCGCGGCGGTGGTGGCATTCCTGTGCGGTGCCGATGCCGGCTACGTCAACGGACAGGTGATCGGGGTCAACGGCGGGATGGGCTGACCGGCGGGGCCGCGCACGCGCCCCGCTGAACCGTTGCCGGGCTCGGCGCATGGATGACGCGTGGTTCACGCGGGCTGGCGCGATGATCGCCGTCCGACCCGGAGCCCCCGCCATGACCGTCCCGCACACCATCCGCCTCGCCCTGCTGGCCGCCGCGCTGCCGCTGCTGGCCGCGTGCGCGACCTCGCACATGATCACCGGCACGCCGCGTGCGCCGATCGACCCGGCGCAGGTCCGGATCTATTACGGCCCGCCGCCCGGTGGTTACGAGGAGATCGCGCGGCTCGAGACCAGCAGCGGTGCGTTCACCTATGGCGAGCAGAACAAGTCGGACTCGGTATTGGCCAAGTTGCGCGGCGAGGCGGCACGCCTGGGCGCCAACGGGATCCTGTTCCAGGGTACCCAGGACGGCTATGGCGGCGGCGGCGCCAGCGTCGGACTTGGCGGCGGACGCATCGGTGGCAGTGGTTTCAGCAGTGCAGGGGTCGGCGTGAACATCAGCCCACGGCAGAAATACGCGTCTGGAATCGCCGTGTACGTGGCCAATCCGCCACCGGACCAGGCGCCCGCGCAGGCGCCGCCACCGCGCTGAACGGGACGGCCTGGGTCCGACGCCCGGCGCATGGGACGTCACGGGTGCGACGCCCGACGCACAGGGTCACTGGTGTGATGGCCGGTGCACGGGCGTCACTGGCGCATAGGCGTACCCGCGCATGGGTGTCATCGGCGCATGGCGTTACCGGCGCGCGGGCATTGCCGGGGCATGGCGTTACCGGCGCTGCCGGGCCCCAGGGGCATGCGCTGGCCGGTGATGCCGGCTTGGCGCATCGGCCCTCAGGCCGCGTCCGCGTACCAGACGTTCTCCAGCAGGGGGCTGGCCGGCACGCCCTGCGCACCTGCCGCGACCAGCGCGGCGAGGCCATGGTCGTCGATGGCAGGGTGGTTCCGACGGGCCCGTTGCAGCATCTCGCCGGCCAGCCAGGCCATGCGGTCGACGTTGTCGCGGATGCGCTGCAGGAACGCCGCGTCATCGAGTGGGTCGGACAGGGCATGGTTGAGTGCGTGGAACCAGTCGATTCCGAACTGGTCCAGCAGGCGTCCGTCGGCCGGAGACGCGCCCGCGTTCAGGACGCCCCACGCGCGCAGCAGTGATTGCGCGCCGCGATTGAGTGCGGCGGCCCGCACGAATGTCTCGCGCAGCCGTCCCAACAACGCGACTTCTGTCAGGCGGTCGCCGAAATAGATCGGTGCGAGCACCGCCCAGTAGTAGGTGTAGTCCCAGATGACCTTGACCGGCATCACCTGCGCATCGCCGAACAGCGGGTACTGCCCTTCGTACAGCGTCAGCGTGTTCTCGTAGAACGACAGGAACATCGCCTGGTAGATCTCCGCATGCGCGGCGATGGAGGCGCCGCGGCGATCGCGCTCGACCAGGTCGCAGATGTAGGTGTTGGCGATCGCGATGAAATCGCTGCCGGGCGAATAGAACGGGTCCAGGAACACGCCGGCCTCGCCGGTCAGTGCCCAGCGCCGCGACGAGAACACCTGGCTGCAGCCGTGGGAGAAATCGCGCAGGAACAGGAAGTCCTGCAGCGGATGGCGGGTTTCGTCGAGCGCCGCCGCCACCCGCGGCTGGTGTGCCCGCAACCAGTCCATCGCCTTGGCGTGGGTGTCCATGGTGTCCAGCGGATGCATGGCGGCATCGCAGACGATGCCCAGCGAATGCTGCCCGGACGACAGCGGGATCAGCCAGAACCAGTAGCCCGGCCCGCACATGTGGTTGGTGGAGCGCCAGCGATCGGGGGGAGTGCAACGCGACAGCCAGGCCGGATCGTCGGACCACGCGTTGGGATCGATATGGCCCTCGACCCGCCACCAGGCCGCGTTGGCCACGTGCGCATTGGGTTTGGCGAGCCCGAGCTTGCGCTTGAGCACGCCGGCGCGCCCCGACGCATCGACCACCCAGCGCGCCTGCAGCGTGTGCTCGGTCGACCCGCACGCGTAGCGCACCGAATGCGGCGCCTCACCGGCGTCCAGGTCCACCGCACGCACCACCGCCCCATCAAGGAAACGCACGCCGAGCGCACGCGCCTGTTCACCGAGGAAGTTCTCGAAGCGCCCGCGGTCGATCTGCCACGACGGCGTCGGCAGCAGCGCACTGACCCCCAGCTCGGTGCAGCGGTCGATGTCGTCGCGGCCCTCGCTGAAGAAGAAGCGGAAGCCGAACTTGCGGATCTGTTCGGCGTCCAGGTGGTCGCGGAACCCCAGCACGTCGGCGAAGTAGCGGGCGCCGATCTCGACCGTCGACTCGCCGACCTTGAACGCACCTTCGCGCACCGGATGCGCGCGGCGCTCGATCACCACCACGTCGAGCCCGGGGTCGCGCTGGCGCAGCTGGATCGCGAGGGTCAGGCCGGCGAGGCCACCGCCGAGGACGGCGACATCGTGCGGGGCGACGCTCACCGGATCGCCCCGTTCGCGGCCGCGACCGGCGTCGCCGCGGGGTCGTCCTCGCCGGCGAGGTCGTCGATCACCGGCGCCGCCGCGCGTGCGCGGACGTACTCCCGGAACGGCCGGCCGTGCGTGATGATCTCGTGCGCCACGTGGCGGATGATCGCCCACAGGTCCGGCCCCAGGCGGAAATGGCTCTTGCGGAACTGCAGCGGCACGCCCGCCTGCGCGTAGCGCGACTCGATCGGCACGGCCACCACGCCGGTACCGGCACGGCGCGCCGCGGCGATCAGCATCTGCGCCTCGAAGGCGAAGCCTTCGCCGTGCACGTCGCGCAGGGTGAACACCGTGGCCGGGTACAGGCGCTGGCCGCTCTGGCTGTCGACCACGCGGAAGCCGCAGGCCCAGCTGATCCCCCAGTCGCCGAACTCGTTGCCGATCCGCCGGTACAGGGGCTGCGATGCGCGCTTGCGCAGGCGCGCGCCGACCACCAGGCTGCCCGGGTGGCGGTTGGCCGCTGCCACCAGTCGCGGGATGTCGGCGGCACTGTGCTGGCCATCGCCGTCCATGGTGACCACGGCGCGTGCGCCGCGGCGCGCGGCCTCCGCGAAGCCGTCCCGCAGGGAAGCGCCCTTGCCCATCCGCGCGGCATGGCGCAGCAGCACCACCGGCAGGTCGGCGATGCGGTCCGCGGTGCCGTCGTCGGAGCCGTCGTCGATGACGATGACCTGCGCGCAGTGTGCAAGCGCGTCCTCGACGACACCGCGGATGCGCAAGGCCTCGTTGAGCGCGGGAATGACGACGTACACGTCGTCGCGGTCGAGACGGGTCTGCTGGCGCATGGCCGGCACCTCTTCTGGAGACGGGTCAGCCATCGGCGAGTTCAACGCGCAGCGTGCGCCCGTCGCCGGCATCGAGCAAGGCGAGATCGTCGCCGATGGCCAGTGCGTCGAACAGCGGCAGCATCGGCGCCATCGCATTGCCCCTGGCATGGCGGGCCAGGCGCCCCTCGTGCACGTCCCGGGTGGCGGCGGTGTCGACCAGCGTGGCACGCAGGCGCATGCCGGGGCCATCGCCGGTGGCGAGCACCAGCGCACCGCCCAGCAGCCCGGCGCTGGGCGACACCGTTCCGAGCGGGCCGACCGCGGTGGTGTCGTAAGCGACCAGCAGCACCGGCATGCCGTCGGCGACGACCTGCGACAGGGCCTCCAGCAGTGCCTGCGCGAAGGTCGCATGCAACGCGCTGACCGCGGTGGCCGGCTGCAGGCAGCCGGTACCGATCGTCCAGTACCCGGCGGCGGCGTTGTGCACCGAGTTGTGGAAGCGGGTGGGCGAAATCGTCCGCGGTGCGCTGGCGAGGGTGGCGCACATGTAATCGGTGATGGCGAGGTCGCCATGTGCGGAGGCGAACACCGAGGGCAGGGTCGACGGCTCGCGGCCGGCCGCGGTGCAGGCGGCCAGCGCGACGTCCAGCGCCACCGCCACCGATTGCGGCGCCCGGCGGCGTTCGTTGGGCGCCAGGAGGGCCGGCGTCGGCCTGGCCGGCGCGTCGTCCACGACATGGCCCGAGGCCACGAATCCGCGCGCCGCCTCCCAGGACGGCAATCCGTCCGACCAGAAGCCGATGCCTTCGATGCGCGCGACGAGGGTATTCATGCGCGGCCGAAGACCAGCGAACTGTTGTTGCCGCCGAAGCCGAACGAATTGTTCATGGCGAGGCGGATGGCGCCCTGTGCGTTGTCGAGGCGGACCTGCGGGCCGCACACGGCATCGCGCTGCGCACTGTTGAGGATGCCGGGCAGCAGGCCGTCCTCCAGGGCGATCAACGCGAACACCGATTCCACGATGCCCGCGGCGCCCAGGGTGTGCCCGGTCCAGCCCTTGGTCGAACTGGCATGCAACGACGCCGGGAACAACGCCGCCACCGCCGCCGCCTCGACCGCATCGTTGGCCGGCGTGGCGGTCCCGTGCAGGTTGAGGTAGCCGATGTCGGCCGGCGCCACGCCAGCGCGCGCCATCGCATCCCGCATCGCGAGGCGGGCACCCAGGCCCTCGGGATGCGGCGCCGACATGTGGTGGGCATCGCTCGACTCGCCGTAGCCGCGGAGTTGCAGGCCCGGTTCGCCGGGCGTGGCGCGTTCCAGCAGCGCGTAGCCGCCGGCTTCGCCCAGCGACAGGCCATCGCGGGCGCTGTCGAAGGGCCGGCAGGGCGCGGTCGACACCAGCCCCAGCGCATTGAAGCCGAACAGCACGCTTCCGCACAGGCTGTCGACGCCGCCGACCAGCGCGGCATCGGCCAGGCCGCTGTTGATCAGCCGAGCGGCCTGCGCGAACACCTTCGCGCTCGACGAGCAGGCGGTGGCCACGGTGATGCAGGGGCCGCGCAGTCCGGTGGCCTGCTGCACGAAGCCGCCGAGCGAATGCGGCGTGTGCACGTCAGGCCGCGCCAGCCCGGCCGGGAAGGCCGGCGTGCCATCCGCGCCGGGCACCAACCGCGCGTAGGCCTCCTCGGTGGCACCGATGCTCGACGTGGAGGTGCCCATGACCACCGCAACCCGTTCGCTCCCGTGGCGCAGCCGCGCGGCCTCGACCGCCGCCAGCATGCCGTCGGGCTGGAGTGCCATCCAGGCCAGGCGGTTGTTGCGGCACTCCCATTCGGACAGCGCATCGGGCAGCGGCTGGGTCTCCACGCCCTCGACCCGTCCGATCCAGGTCGGCAGCGGCTCGTCGCCGAAATCGTTGCGTCGCAGTCCGCTGCGCCGCGCCCGCACGGCGTCGGCCTGCGCGGCGCGCCCGGCGCCCAGGGCCGTGGTGGCCGTGTAGGCGCGGACCGCGATCGGCGACATGGCAGGCAGTGGCTGCGGCAACGACACGTCCGGCACCTGGGAGGGGAAGGCAAGGGGGGCGCGAAGTATATCG
>DATINB010000398.1:0-2774 GCA_035474775.1 Luteimonas sp. | reverse complement strand
GACCGTCATCGACGCGCTCGGGCCCGCGTGCGCCACCAACACCGACGAGATCTTCGGACCCGTGGTGACGCTGCAGCCGTTCGACGACGACGCCCACGCGCTCGCGCTCGCCAACGCCGGCGGCTACGGCCTGTCGGCGTCGCTGTGGACCCGCGACCTGGACCGCGCGCACACGCTGGCCGCGCGGCTGCGCGTGGGCATCGTCTGGATCAACGCCTGGATGCTGCGCGACCTGCGCACGCCGTTCGGCGGCAGCGGGCAGTCCGGCATCGGCCGCGAAGGCGGCTTCGAGGCCATGCGATTCTTCACCGAGGCGCGCAACGTGGGCATCGCATTGGGACGGGGACCATGAGCAAGCTCGACCATCTGCTGCGCAGCAACCGCGACTGGGCCGAGCGCATCCAGGCCGAGGACCCCGGCTTCTTCGAGCGTCTGTCGCAGCAGCAGGCCCCGAAGTTCCTGTGGATCGGTTGCTCGGACTCGCGGGTGCCGGCCAACCAGATCATCGACATGGCGCCCGGCGAGGTGTTCGTCCACCGCAACATCGCCAACGTGGTGGTGCACACCGACCTCAACTGCCTGTCGGTGATCCAGTTCGCCGTCGACGTGCTCAAGGTCGAGCACATCCTGGTGGTGGGTCACTACGGCTGCGGCGGCGTGCTCGCCGCACTGCAGCGCCTGCGCCTGGGCCTGGCCGACAACTGGATCCGCCACGTCAGCGACGTCGCGCAGCGCCACGAGGCGGTGCTGGCCGCCATCGCCGACGAAGGCGTGCGCCACGACCGCCTGTGCGAGCTCAACGTGCTGGAACAGGTGGCCAACGTCTGCCTGACCACCGTCGTCCAGGATGCGTGGACGCGTGGGCAGCCGCTGTCCGTGCACGGTTGGGTGTACACGCTCAGGGACGGGCGCGTGCACGACCTCGGCCTGGGGGTCGAAGGCGCCGCCGAGCTGGCACCGCAGTACACCGACGCGTTGGCGCGCATCGACGCCGACCGCGAGGACCGCTGATGGCGGGGCACGACAGCGACACCCGCGGGCCCGAAACCGGCAGCGCCTCGATCGCGGCCCCCGCCGCACCGCGCCCGGTCGGTCACTACCCGCACGCGCGCCGCGTGGGCGACCTGTTGTTCCTGTCCGGGATCGGCCCACGCAACCCGGGCGACGACGCCATCCCGGGCACCTTGCTGGACGCCGCGGGGCGCGTGCAGCGCCACGACATCGTGGCCCAGGCGCACGCGGTGTTCGCCAACGTGCGCACGGTGCTCGAAGCCAGTGGCGCGCGCTGGGAAGACCTGGTCGACGTGACCGTGTACCTCACCGACATGGCCGGCGACTTCGCGGCCTACAACGCGGTCTGGGCGGAGTATTTCCCGCACCCCGCCGCAGCGCCCTGCCGCACCACGCTCGGCATCACCGCGCTGCCGACGCCGATCGCCATCGAGCTCAAATGCGTCGCCGCCATCCGCGCGGCGCCGGAGGACTGACCATGCTGCCCGCCCCGTTCAACCTGCCGCAGTGGATCGAGGACAACCGCCACCTGCTGAAGCCGCCGGTCGGCAACAAGTGCGTGTACGACGGCGACTTCATCGTGATGGTGGTCGGTGGGCCGAACCAGCGCACGGACTACCACTGGGACGAAGGCCCCGAGTGGTTCTTCCAGCTGGAGGGCGAGATGCTGCTGCGCATCCAGGAGGACGGGGCGGTGCGCGACATCCCGATCCGCGCCGGCGAGACCTTCCTGCTGCCGCCGCGGGTGCCGCACTCGCCGCAGCGCGGCCCGGACTCCATCGGCATCGTCATCGAGCGCCGCCGGCTGGCGCACGAGAACGATGGCCTGCTGTGGTTCTGCGAGATGTGCAACCACAAGGTCTACGAGGAGTATTTCTTCCTCGAGGACATCGAGACCGACTTCCCGCCGGTGTTCGACCGCTTCTACGCCTCGAAGGAGCACCGCACCTGCGGCAACTGCGGCCACCTGCAGCCGGCGCCGCAGCGCTACGTGATGCCGGACACCTGATGCTCAAGATCGACACCCACGCGCACTACCTGCCGCGCGACTGGCCCGACCTCGCGAAGAAGTACGGCGACGACCGCTTCCCGGTCATCCACCACACCGAGGACGGCCGCCACCGCATCTACAAGGACGGGCGCTTCTTCCGCGAGATCTGGTCGAAGACCTGGGACGCGCAGGAACGCATCGACGACTACGCCCGGTTCGGGGTGCAGGTGCAGGTGATCAGCACCGTGCCGATGATGTTCAGCTACTGGGCCAAGGCGCACCAGGCGCTGGAGCTGCACGTGGCGCTCAACGACCACATGGCCGAGACCTGCCTCGCGCAGCCGCGGCATTACGCGGGCATCGGCACCGTCCCGCTGCAGTCGCCGCGGCTGGCCATCCAGGAGCTGGAACGCTGCATGGACCAGCTGGGCCTGCAGGGCGTGCAGATCGGCTCGCACATCGGCCGCGGCGACGATGCGCACTGGAACCTCGACGAGCCGGAGCTGTTCCCGTTCTTCGAGGCGGCGGCTGATCTCGGCGCGGCGATCCTCGTGCACCCCTGGGACATGATGGGCACCGACACCATGCCCAAGTACTGGCTGCCGTGGCTGGTGGGCATGCCGGCGGAGGTGTCGCTCGCCATCTGCTCCGTCATCTTCGGCGGCGTCATGGAGCGGCTGCCGAAGCTGCGCTTCGCCTTCGCGCACGGCGGCGGCTCGTTCCCCCACACGCTGGGCCGCATCCAGCACGGCTTCGAGGCGCGGCCGGACCT
>DATINB010000397.1:0-3833 GCA_035474775.1 Luteimonas sp. | reverse complement strand
GGCTGGGGTGCCGGATCCCAGGGGAGTTGCGCCATGGCTGTGACCCGTACTGTTGCCAAGACCACCGCGCTGAAGAAGCCGGCTGGACCCGTCCGCGAAGGCGTGGTCATGCCGCCGTTCGTCTGGGAGGGGACCGACAAGCGCGGCAAGAAGATGAAGGGCGAGCAGATGGCGAAGAACGCCAACATGCTGCGCGCCGAGCTCCGCCGGCAGGGCATCACGCCCACCGTCGTCAAGCCCAAGCCGAAGCCGTTGTTCGGCAGTGCCGGCAAGACGATCAGTGCCAAGGACATTTCCGTGTTCAGCCGCCAGATCGCGACCATGATCAAGTCCGGCGTGCCGGTCGTGCAGGCGCTGGAGATCATCGGCAGCGGCCACAAGAACCCGAAGATGCGTGACCTGGTCAGCTCGCTGCGCATGGACATCGAGGGCGGGTCGTCGATCTACGAGGCGATGTGCAAGCACCCCGTGCAATTCGACCAGCTCTATCGCAACCTGGTGAAGGCCGGCGAGACGGCAGGCGTGCTGGAGACCGTGCTCGACACGATCGCGACGTACAAGGAAAACACCGAATCCCTGAAAGGCAAGATCAAGAAGGCGTTGTACTACCCGGCCACCGTCATTGCGGTGGCGATCCTGGTGAGCGCCGTGTTGCTGATCTTCGTGGTCCCGCAGTTCCGGCAGGTGTTCAACAGCTTCGGAGCCGAGCTTCCGGCGTTCACGGTCATGATCCTGGCCGCGAGCGACTTCGTGCTGAAGTGGTGGTGGGCGATCCTCGGCATCCTCATCGGTGGATTCTTCTTCTTCATGTACACCTACAAGCGGTCGCCCGCCTTGCAGCACACGGTGGACCGGTTGTCCCTGAAGCTCCCGGTGATCGGCCAGGTCCTGCACAACGCCGCCATCGCGCGGTTCGCCCGGACCCTGGCAACGACGTTCAAGGCAGGCGTTCCGCTGGTGGAAGCGCTCGACATCGTGGCCGGTGCAACGGGCAACCAGGTCTACGAGCGGGCCACCTTCGAGATCCGGGATGACGTGGCGGTGGGTTACCAACTCAACATGTCGATGAAGCAGGTGAACCTGTTCCCGCACATGGTGGTGCAGATGACGGCGATCGGTGAAGAGGCCGGTGCGCTCGACACCATGCTGTTCAAGGTAGCGGAGTTCTACGAGGAAGAGGTCAACAACGCGGTCGACGCGCTGTCCAGTCTCCTCGAGCCCATGATCATGATCTTCATCGGCGGCGTGGTCGGCGCGATGGTCATCGGCATGTACCTGCCGATCTTCAAGATCGCCGCGACGATCTGACCCAGTCCGCCACGCGCCATGCGCGTCGCGTTAATCTTGGTGGAATGGTGCCGAGAGCGCCCCACCCCGGTCCTCCCCCACTGCACGGGGGAGGGACACGCAAAGGCTCACTAGATGGCATTCCTGGATCAGAACCCGGAGCTCGGGTTCCCGATCGTGGCCGGCCTCGGCCTGCTGGTCGGCAGCTTCCTCAACGTGGTCATCCTGCGGCTGCCGAAGCGGATGGAGTGGGAGTGGAAGCGCGACAGCCGCGAGGTGCTGGGCGAGCCGGAGCTGTACGATCCGCCGCCGCCCGGCATCGTGGTGGAGCGCTCGCACTGTCCCCATTGCGGGCACCAGCTGTCGTGGTACGAGAACATCCCGGTGTTCAGCTGGCTGGCGCTGCGTGGCAAGTGCCGCGCCTGCCAGGCGCCCATCTCGGCGCAGTATCCGCTGGTGGAGCTGCTGACCTGCCTGCTGCTGGTGGCCTGCGTATGGCGCTTCGGCTTCGGCTGGCAGGGGTTCGGGGCGGGGTTGCTGACCTGCTTCCTGATCGCGCTGTCCGGGATCGACGTGCGCACGCAATTGCTGCCGGACTCGATGACGCTGCCGTTGCTGTGGCTGGGGCTGATCGCCGCCATCGAGAACCTGTACATCGCGCCCAAGGCGGCGCTGCTGGGGGCCATCGCCGGCTACGTGAGCCTGTGGTCGGTGTGGTGGGTGTTCAAGCAGGTGACCGGCAAGGAGGGCATGGGCCACGGCGACTTCAAGCTGCTGGCGGCGCTGGGCGCGTGGTTCGGGCTGCAGGGCATCCTGCCGACCATCCTGCTGTCGTCGGTGGTCGGCGCGATCATCGGCTCGGTCATGCTGGCCCGGCAGGGCCGCGACCGCGCCACGCCGATCCCCTTCGGACCGTACCTGGCGGTGGCCGGCTGGATCGTCTTCATGTGGGGCGAGCGGATGATGGCCGCCTATTTCAGCTTCGCCGGGCTGTAGCGGGGGTGCCTGCCCGGCGCGGTCGGCGGCATGGCTGAGTTCGTCGTCGGGCTGACCGGCGGCGTGGCCTCGGGCAAGAGCGAGGTGACGCGGCGGTTCGAGGCGTTGGGCGTGGTGGTGGCCGATGCCGACCTGGCGGCGCGCGAGGCGGTGGCGGTGGGTTCGGCCGGTCTCGCGGAAGTGGTCGCGGCGTTCGGCAGCGCGGCGCTGTCCGCGGACGGGTCCCTGGACCGTCCGGCCATGCGCCGGCGCGTGTTCGCGGACGTGGAGGCACGGCTGCGGCTGGAGGCGATCGTCCATCCGCGCGTCCGCACGTTGTTGCGGGACGCCTGCGCGATCGCGCCGGGCACCTACGCGATGGCCGCCATCCCGCTGCTGGCCGAGGTGGGACGCCAGGCCTACCCGTGGCTGGACCGCATCCTGGTGGTCGACGTGCCGGTGGCGGTGCAGCACGCCCGGCTGCTGCTGCGCGATGGCATCGACGCCGCGCTGGCCGACCGGATGATCGCGGCACAGGCCTCGCGTGACGCGCGACTGGCACTGGCCGACGACGTGGTCGGCAACGAGGGCTCGCTGGCTGCGCTGGATACGCACGTGCACCGGCTGGATGCCGGATACCGGCTGCTGGCCGCTTCCGCGTGAGCCGCGATTCGACTGCCTTGCTCCCCGCCCGCCGTGCGTGACGGGTGTGCGCGGACGGGTTGCACGTTGGCGCAGACCGGCCGCTCCACTGGCCGGGGTCAGGCCTGCCCGTCCCAGAGGCCGCGGATCGCGGCGATGCCCTGCGCGCCATGCTGCCGGGCCACGGCGACATCCGCGGGCGCGAGTCCGCCGATCGCGTAGATCGGCAGCGACACCTGTTCGCGCAGGCGGGCAAACCGCTCCCAGCCCATCGGCTCGGCGCCGGGATGCGACGCCGTGGCCTGCACCGGGCCGAGCACCACGAAGTCACAGCCGAGGCGCTGCGCCTGCTGCAGGTCGCGCGCATCGTGGCAGGAGGCAGCGAGCGGCCTCTCCGCGGGCAGCGGCCGCGCCTCCAGGGCGTGCAGCCGGGAGGCCGGGAGATGCAGGCCGGCGTGCAACCGTTCGGCGGCCTCGGCGTCGCCGTTGACCAGCACGCTGGCGCCCGCACGCCGGCACAGGGCGGCCGCTGCCACCTGCAGGGCGCTGCGTCGCCCGGGCTCGACCGTCTTCAGGCGTAGCTGCACGCGGCGGATGCCGCCGGCCAGTGCCTGCTCCAGCGCCCGCAGCCAGCCGGCGTCGCCATCCGCGCCGGGCTCCGGGGTGACCAGGTAGCGATCGGGATCCAGCAGCGCGGCGACCACCGGCCGGTCGGCCGGCGGCATGGGGTAACGCGGCAACCTGTCCGGCGGCACCCAGGCCAGGGCCTGGCCTTCGCGGCCGCGCGCGGTGCCGCGCCATGTCGACACGCGGCGCACGTCGAGCGCCAGCCGCTTGCCCGGGTACGCCTGGGGCACGCGGATCAGGGCCGGGCCAGGGTCCACATGGATGCCGAGTTCCTCCTGCAGCTCGCGGACCAGGGCAGCTTC
>DATINB010000396.1:0-4450 GCA_035474775.1 Luteimonas sp. | reverse complement strand
CGGCATTGCCGTCGCCATCGCTGTCCATGCCGAACAGCGCGATCCACGCGATTGCACCCAGCACGATCGGCAGCAGGTAGGCCACGTAGCCGAAGAGGTACAGCAGGACGTCCGCGATCCAGGCGCCGACGCGGCCGCCGGCGTTCTCCAGCGGCGCGGTGATGCTGCCGGAATGCGACCAGCCGGGATCGGTCGGCGCGAACGTCACCAGGCAGACCAGCAGGTAGAGCAGCAGGGGGACGATCGCGATCAACGCGATGTCGCGCAGCAGTCGCTGGCGACGTGGGTTGGGCGGCGCCGCCGCCACGCGGGGTGGCGACGTACGGGAACGCCTGCTTCGCTCCGTGATCGGTCTCGCCACCGTGCCGTCAAGCCTTAGGAAGTTGCCGCAATGTGATGATTCTACGCACTCTTCCGGACCGGACCACCCGTCGATCGAGTCCGCAGGCGCGCTAGACCGCCATCCCCTTGAGGGCCGGATGGATGATCTCGCCACCCTGCACGTTGATGCCCTTCACCAGCGCCTCGTTGTCGCGCCAGTCGCCGGACGCCAGCTTGTTCACCCACGGCAGGATCGCCGCACAGATCGCCTGGGACGAGGTCTGCGGCACCGCGCCCGGCATGTTGGTGACGCAGAAATGGGTCACGCCCTCCTCCACGTAGGTGGGCTCCTTCCACGTGGTCGCGCGCGAGGTCTCGAAACACCCGCCCTGGTCGATGGAGATGTCGACCAGGACGCTGCCGTCTTCCATGTCGCGGATCATGTCGCGGGTAACCACGTGCGGCGCCACGGCGCCGGTGACCAGCACCGCGCCGACCACCAGGTCCGCCGTGGCGAGTTCGCGCGCGACGACTTCATCGTAGGGGTACAGCGCGGTGACATTGTTGCCGAGCCGCATCATCTCGTCCATGCGGTCCTGGCGTTTCTCGAACACCACCACGTTGGATCCGCCGGCAGCGGCCAGCGCCGCGGAGTTGCCGCCCGCCTGGCCGGCACCGAACACCACCACCTTGCCGCGCTCGGTGGACGGCAGGCCGCCAAGCAGCTTGCCCTTGCCGCCCATCGGCTGGTGCAGCAGGTGCGTCCCGACCTGCACGGCGATCTTGCCGGCGATGATCGACATCGGCGCCAGCAGCGGCAGGTCGCCGTTCTGCAGCTCCACGGTTTCGAACGCGACCCCGGTGAGTCCGATGTCCAGCAGGCTGCGGGTGAGCCCGGGGAGCGGTGCCAGGTGCAGGTAGCAGAACAGCAGGTGGTCGCGGCGCAACAGCGCCAGGTCGCCCTCGATCGGCTCCTTCACCTTGACGATCAGCTCGCCCTTTTCGTACAGCGCGGCCGCATCGGGCGCCATGTGGACGCCAAGCCGCGTGTAATCCGTGTCCCGGAAGCCCGACTTGATGCCGGCACCGGTTTCGATCCACACCTCGTGGCCGCGATTGATGAGGTCGCGCGCGGCAGCGGGCACCAGCGCCACGCGGCCTTCGAGGGTCTTGGTTTCCTTGGGTACGCCAATCCGCATGTCACTCGCTCCTGCATAAAAAAGCGCCGCGAGGGCGGCGCATGACGATCAGTCGAGGATTCAATGTTCCACGCCGGCGGTGGCTGCGCGCCTTGTGTTGGCGATGCCCCGCCGCCACTCTATGCGCACCGGAACCCTGCGTTTTCATGGCCTGCGAGTATACATGACCCCCTCTTCCAGCACCTCGCCGCGGCACGCCCGCCTGCTCATCCTGGGCTCCGGCCCCGCCGGCTGGACGGCGGCCGTGTACGCCGCGCGCGCGAACCTCAAGCCGGTGGTGGTGACCGGGCTGCAGATGGGCGGGCAGCTGATGACCACCACCGAGGTCGACAACTGGCCGGGCGACCCGCACGGCCTGATGGGACCGGACCTGATGGCGCGCATGCAGGCGCACGCGGAACGCTTCGAGACCGAGACGATCTTCGACCACATCCACAGCGCGGACCTCTCCCAGCGCCCGTTCCGGCTGAAGGGCGACAACGGCGAATACACCGCCGACGCCATCATCATCGCCACCGGCGCCACCGCGAAGTACCTCGGCCTGCCCTCGGAAGACGCATACAAGGGCCGCGGCGTGTCCGCATGCGCGACCTGCGACGGCTTCTTCTACAAGGACCAGGACGTGGCGGTGGTCGGCGGTGGCAATACCGCGGTGGAGGAAGCGCTGTACCTCGCCAACATCGCGCGGACTGTCTACCTGGTGCACCGACGGGATTCACTGCGCGCCGAGAAGATCATGCAGGACAAGCTGCAGGCCAAGATCCAGGCCGGCCGGATCGTCCCGGTCTGGCACCACGTCGTCGACGAGGTGCTGGGCAACGATGCCGGCGTGACCGGGTTGCGGGTGAAGTCGGTGCAGGACGGCAGCACGCGCGACATCCCGGTCCACGGGTTCTTCGTGGCCATCGGCCATACCCCCAACACCTCGCTGTTCGAAGGCCAGCTGGCCATGAACAACGGCTACATCGAGATCCGCACCGGCCTGGGGGGCGGCGCCACCGAGACATCGGTGGCCGGCGTGTTCGCCGCCGGCGACGTCGCCGACCAGGTCTATCGCCAGGCGATCACCTCGTCCGGTTTCGGCTGCATGGCCGCGCTCGATGCCGAGAAGTTCCTCGACAAGGACCACTGATGGCGACGGCGCGCGTGCTCGGCGCGCTGTCGGAGGTCACCGCGGCGCAGTGGGACTCGTTGCACGACGGGAGCAACCCGTTCGTGGCGCACGCCTTCCTCGACGGACTGGAGCGCCACGGCTGCGTCCGTGAGGACTGGGGCTGGACGCCCCGGCACCTGACCCTTTGGGAGGACGACAGACTGGTCGCGGCCGCGGCGGGGTACGTCAAGGCCAACTCGCATGGCGAATTCGTGTTCGACCATGCCTGGGCGCACGCCTACGCACGCTACGGCCTGGACTACTTCCCCAAGTGGCTGTGCGCCGTGCCCTATTCGCCGGTGACCGGCCCGCGACTGCTGGCCCGCGAGCGGCATCATCGTGCCGAACTGGCCGATGCGATGGTCGAACTGGCGGCCGCGGCCGGGGTTTCGTCGGCGCACGTCAATTTCCACGACGAGTCCGACGAAGCGGTTTTCGTGGACTCCGGCGACGCGCCGGTCGCGCACCGATGGCTGCCGCGCACGGACATCCAGTACCACTGGCGCGACACGACGGGCTGGGCGACCTTCGATGGATTCCTGGGCGCCATGGACAGCAAGCATCGCAAGAACATCCGCCAGGAGCGTGCCAAGGTGTCGCGTGCCGGGGTACGGTTCCGCGTCGCCCAGGGCGAGGACCTGCGCGACGAGGACCTCGTGGCGATGCACGGCTTCTACCTGCAGACGTTTGCCGAATACGGCAACTCACCGGCATTGACGCTGGAGTTCCTGCGCCACCTGGCGGTCGCCATGCCGGGCGCGCTGGTCGTGTTCCTGGCGCTTCAGGACGGTGGGCCCATCGCGGGCGCGCTCTGCCTGCGCGGTGGGGACACGCTGTACGGACGGTACTGGGGCACCACGCGCCCAGTACCCGGGCTGCATTTCGAAACCTGCTACTACCAGGGGATCGAATACTGCCTGCGCGAAGGGCTGACCCGTTTCGAGCCCGGTGCGCAGGGCGAACACAAGCTGGCGCGCGGCTTCCTGCCGACGCTCGTGCGCAGCCGCCACTGGATCGCGGACCCGGACTTCTCGCGTGCGCTCGAGGCCTGGTGCGCCGAGGAGACGCGGGCGGTGCACCGCCATGCGGCAGCACTGGCCAGCCACGGCCCGTTCCGCGCGGCCACGTGAGCCTGCACCTGCCGCGGCTCGGGGACGACCCCGCCTCGGGTTTCCCGTCCGTCGACCGCGCACTGCGCCGGCCGGACGGGCTGCTGGCCTTCGGCGGTGACCTCGCGCCGGCCCGCCTGCTGGATGCGTACCGGCACGGCATCTTCCCGTGGTACTCGCCGGGCCAGCCGATCCTGTGGTGGTCGCCGGATCCACGCACGGTCTTTTCGACCGCCGGCGTCCACCTGTCGCGCCGGTTCCAGCGCAGCCTGCGCCAGTCGCCGTGGGCGGTCACGGCGGACACCGCGTTCGTTGAGGTCATCGAGACCTGTGCCGCGGCACCGCGCCAGGGGCGACCAGGCACCTGGATCGATTCCGGGATGATCGCTGCCTACACGGAACTGCATGCCCTCGGGCACGCGCACAGCGTCGAGGTCCGCGATGGCAGCCGCCTGGTCGGCGCGCTGTACGGCGTCGCGGTCGGGCGGATGTTCTTCGGCGAGAGCATGGTGTCCACCACCACCGGCGGCTCCAAGGTCGCACTCGCAGGGCTGGCGTACCGGCTCCAACAGTGGGGCTGGCCGACGATCGATGCGCAGATGTCCACGCCCCACCTGCTGCGCATGGGCGCGCAGGCACGGCCGCGCGCGCGCTTCCTGGCCGAGGTG
>DATINB010000395.1:0-2717 GCA_035474775.1 Luteimonas sp. | reverse complement strand
CGGCATCGACATGGCGCGCTACCCGACCATCGAGCGCATCGAGGCGGAATGCCTGGCGCTGCCCGCGTTCGATGCCGCGCGGCCGGAACGGCAGCCGGACGCGCCCACGCCGCAGTAGCGGCGCCGGCCATCGCGGCCGCGGCGCGGGTCAGCGCTGGGTCGAGCCGTCGAACACGTCCGCGTACGGGTCGTGCTCGCCGCTGCCACCTTCGGACAGGCGGAACTTCAGGTCCAGGCCATCGCGCGAGTCCGCGGCGCGCAGCGCGGTCTCGCGCTCGATGCGGCCTTCCTTGTACAGCCGGAAGAGGCACTGGTCGAACGACTCCATGCCGGCCTCGAGCGACTCCTCCATCGCCTGCTTGATCTCGTGCACCTGGCCGCGGCGCAGCAGGTCGCGGATCATCGGCGTGTTGATCAGCACTTCCGTCGCCGGCATGCGCCGGCCGTCCTTGCCCACCACCAGCCGCTGCGAGATCACCGAGCGCAGGTTCAGCGCCAGGTTCATCAGCACGTTCTTGTGCGCCGCCTCGGGGAAGAAGTTGAGGATGCGCTCGATGGTCTGGTCGGCGTTGTTGGAGTGCAGCGTGGCCAGGCAGATGTGCCCGGTCTCGGCGAACGCGATCGCGGCTTCCATGGTGGTGGCGTCGAGGATCTCGCCGATCAGGATCACGTCCGGCGCCTCGCGCATGGCGTTCTTCAGCGCGTTGTGGAAGGCGTGCGTATCGAGCCCGACCTCGCGCTGGTTGACGATCGACTTCTTGTGGCGGTGCAGGTACTCGATGGGATCCTCGATGGTGAGGATGTGACCGGAGGTGCTGCTGTTGCGGTAGTCGATCATTGAGGCCAGCGTGGTCGACTTGCCGGAGCCGGTGGAGCCGACGATCAGCACCAGCCCGCGCGGCGCCATGATGATGTCCTTCAGCACGTCGGGCAGCTGCAGCTCCTCGATGCTGGGGATCACGCTGCGGATCGCGCGGATCACCATGCCCACCTCGCCGCGCTGCTTGAACACGTTGACGCGGAAGCGCCCCGAGTCCTGCAGGGACAGCGCCATGTTGAGCTCGAGGTCGCGCTCGAACTGCGGCACCTGGCCTTCGTCCATCAGCGAATAGGCGATCTTCTTGACCATGCCGGTGGGCAGGCCGGTGTTGCCGAGGGGGTAAAGCTTGCCCTCGACCTTGATGTACACCGGCGCGCCGGTGGTCAGGAACATGTCGGAGGCGTTCTTCTCCGTCATCAGCTTCAGGAAGTAGCCGATGTCCATTGTGTGAATCCCCTTTGCACCGCGGAATTGCGATTCCGCCGGTTGCTGATGACAATGGCCGCGCGCCCCACTACGACACGACCCCATGACCGCAAGCTTCGCACAAATCAGAAAAGGCCTGCAGGGGCTGTGTATCGGGTCCGTGCTGGTGCTCACGTCCTGCGCCAGCCTGCCGCCGCCGACCGCCGAACTGACCGCCGCGCAGCAGTCGGTGGCGCGAGCCGACTCGGCGGACGCCGCGCAGTACGCACCCGCCGAACTGGCCCGGGCACGCAGCGCCCTCAGCCGCGCGCAGGCGTCGATGTCGGCCGGCAGTGAGGCGGATGCACGGACCCAGGCGGCGATCGCGGCGGCCGCCGCGGACCTCGCCCGGGCGCGCAGCCGCCAGGCGCAGGCCGATGCCGAGCTGGCCCAGCGGCGCTCCGAGATCGCAGGCCTGCGCGAGCGCCTGCAGGTGGAGGAACGTCGATGAGCAGCCCGTTGCGTCCACAACGTGTCGCATCCGTGCTGGCACTGGGCCTGGCGGTCTCGCTGTCCGCCCCGGCGGCCGAGAATCCCGACCACCTGCGGCTGTCGCAGCGGCTGCAGGCGGTGGAGACCGACCCGACGCGCAATGCGCTGGCCGCGTACGAGCGGCTGCAGGCACGCCAGGCCCTCGACGCACTGGCGGCCGCGCGCGGGCGCAGCCGGCCGGACGCGCTCCAGGTCGCCGAGTGGCGGGTGGAAACCGCCGAGCTCGCGGCGGCGACCGGCCTGCTCGATGCCGAACTCGTCCGCCTCGAGCGCGAGCGCAGCGAATTGCTGGTGGAGGCCAGTCGCCAGGACGCGGCCCGCGCCCGCCAGGAGGCGGAACGGCTGCGGGTGCAGGCGCAGATCCAGGCCGAGGAGGCCGAACGGCTGCGCCTGGCAGCCGAAGCCGAGACGCTGGCCCGGCAGGAGGCCGAGGGCATGCTCGACGACGTGGCGGGGGCGCAGGCGGGCAAGCTGCGCGCCGCGCGCCAGCGCGAGGCCGAACTCGCGCGAAAGGAAGCCGAGCTGTTGCGCGACGTCCCGGACGCCGGTTCCCGGCCCTGACGTCCGAGGTGCCCGGCCACGCCCGGCGGGTGTGCGCGTACCACGCCCGCCGGGGCTGAACGGAGCCCGTACCGAAAGATGCTCTTCGCGGCGCGCAGGCCATGCCTGCCGCCGTTGCGCGCGCGTGCCCGCGCCACCGTGCTTGTCCGTCCCGGCGCGCGCGGTTAGGGTTGAAGCGCGGGTCGGACCGGCACCCCCTTCACCGCGGTGCTGGTGTACTCGACCCGTGATCATCCTTGAAGGAGGACTCCATGTTCGACGGGCAATCCCAGACAGAACTCGACGCGCTGTTCCAGTCCAATCCGGAACTGGGCGAGCTGTACCAGCGCCACAAGGAGCTGGACAAGCAGGTGCTCGACGCCGAAATGGGCGTGGCATC
>DATINB010000394.1:0-2300 GCA_035474775.1 Luteimonas sp. | reverse complement strand
AGCGAGCAGCTGACGAACGCCGCGGCATCGCCCTCGTTGCGGATCGCCACCGGGCGCTTGCGGATCAGGCCGTCATAGGCGGGCAGGGCGGCCTGGCAGAGGCCGGTGGCGTTCTGGCGATACTCCTCGGCGCGGGCGGTCTGGGCGACGCTGGCCGCGAGGAGGAGGGTGGTGCAGGCGACGAGGGTGGGAATCCGGAGCATGGTGGGTCCTTGGGGATGGTTGGGCGAGGTCAGTAGGTCAACGCGATCGGCAGTGTGCACGGGTCACCACCGCCGGGTCGCCACTGCCGGTGGCTGTGGTCGCGTCGCGGTGCACGGCCGCGGCGGCGTCGCCAACGTACCTGCTAACGTGCGCGGCCCCGTTGTCCGCGAGCCCGACGATGCCAGTGCCCCGGCAGGATGATGCCGCCTCGCGGCACCCGCTCGCGCTGATGTGCGCAGGCGCGGCGATCATCGGCACCAACGGGCTGATGGTGCGCGCATTGGACATGCCACCCACCGCCTCGGCGTTCTGGCGGATGCTGATGGCCGGGCTGATGCTGGCGGCGTGGGCGGCGCTGGGTCCAGGCTGGCGCCGGCTGCCGGGTCCGGCGTGGGCGTGGATCGCGGTGCCGTCGCTGGCCTTCGCCGCCGACCTGTGGCTCTGGCATCGCAGCATCCTGCTGGTGGGGCCGGGGCTGGCCACGCTGCTGGCCAATGCACAGGTGTTCTTCATGGCCCTGGCCGGCATGGCGTTCTTCGGCGAGCGCCCGGGCTGGCGGTTCCTGGCTGGCTTGGCGTTCGCGTTCGCGGGGTTGTGGCTGCTGCTGGGCGGCGGTTGGGACAGCCTGCCGCCGGCGTACCGCTGGGGCGTGTGGCTGGGGCTGGGCACCGGCATCTGCTACGCGCTGTACAACATCGGCCTGCGCGGTGCGCAGGCGCGTGCCCACGTGGATGCACGCGCGGCACCGATCGGACAGGTGCTGGCGCTGTCGTCGCTGGGCGCGGCCCTGCTGCTCGGCCTGGCGGCGGTGGGCGAGGGCACCGCGCTGGCGATTCCCGACGCGCGCTCGCTGGTCATCCTGCTGGTGCTGGCCGGCGTGGGCCATGCGCTGAGCTGGGTGCTGATCTCGCACGCCATGCCGCACCTGCGCGTGGCGGTGATCGGCCTGTTGCTGCTGCTGCAGCCGGTGGTGGCCTTCGTGCTGGACGTATGGCTGTTCGAGCGCGCGACCAGCCCGCGCGAATGGGCTGGGCTGGCGCTGACCCTGGCCGGCATCTTCCTCGCGGGGTCCCGCGCACGCAGCGTCGACGGCACGCCACCCAGCTGACGGCCGTCATGGCCGGCGGCGTCGACGCGATGCCGCGGCGCCCTCTGCGACAATCTCCACCCGTGCGCGACGGCACGCGCTGACGTTTCGCCTCCGCCTGGCGCCTGGCGCCAGCGCCAGCGCCAGCGCCGGTCCATCCACCAAGGAATCCCCATGTCGCGATACGCGGCTTACCTGGCCAGCCTGGCGCTGCTTGCGCTGTCCCTCCTGATGAGCCTGCAGCACCTCGCCTGGCTCTGGGGGGTCGCGGTGTTCGGGACGCTGGCCATCGTGGGCACCGTGGACCTGCTGCAGTCGCGCAGCACGCTGCGCCGCAACTATCCGCTGCTGGCGCATTTCCGCTACGGGCTGGAATCGATCGGGCCGGAGATGCGCCAGTACTTCTTCGAGGCCGACGACGCCGAGGTGCCGTTCTCGCGCGCCGAGCGTGCGCTGGTCTACCAGCGCTCCAAGCACGTGGTCGACGTGGTCCCGTTCGGCACCATGGGCCACGTGTACGACGCCGACTACGAGTGGATCAACCACTCGATGTTCCCCTCGTCCATCCCCACCAGCGACTTCCGCGTGCGCGTGGGTGCCGGGCGCGCGCAGCCGTACGATGCCAGCGTGTTCAACATCTCGGCGATGAGTTTCGGCTCGCTGTCCGCCGCCGCCATCCGCGCGCTCAACAAGGGTGCCAAGGCCGGCGGGTTCTACCACGACACCGGCGAGGGCTCGATCTCGCCGTACCACCGCGAGGCCGGCGGCGACCTGGTGTGGGAGATCGGCTCCGGCTATTTCGGCTGCCGCGATGCGGACGGCGGCTTCAGCGAGGATCGCTTCGTGGCCAACGCCACCGACCCGCAGGTGAAGATGATCGAGGTCAAGCTGTCGCAGGGTGCCAAGCCCGGGCACGGTGGATTGCTGCCGGGCGCCAAGGTGACCGCCGAGATCGCGCTGACGCGCGGCGTGCCGGAGGGCGTGGACTGCCTGTCGCCGGCGTGGCATT
>DATINB010000393.1:0-5893 GCA_035474775.1 Luteimonas sp. | reverse complement strand
GCCAGCCGAGGGTGCGGCGCAGGCTTTCGTCCGCGGGCGCCTGCATGGCCCGGCACTGTGCCTCGATGAGGCCCGCCGCCCGCCAGCCGCGCGACCCGGCGGCCAGGGCGGCGGCAGCCGTGCCGTGCGTGTCCAGCAGCACGCGCCGCGGCCGGGTGGCACCCCCGGTCGCGACCAGGCGCAGCAGTGCGATGGCTTCGCGTGGGTCCATGTCCACGAGCGTGGGCCGGACACGACGACGGCGCCCTTGGGCGCCGTCGCGTACACATGTCGGGGAACCGGGTGGTCGCGGGTCAGTACGACGCGTCGGGGTGCTTTAGGTGGTAACCCACCCGCGACGGCTTGATGCTGTCCATGACCAGGCCGTAGCTGACCTTGTCGTAGGTCCGGAACACCATGACGTGGCCAGCGAACTCGTCGGGCAGGCGCACCTTGTTCTCGTAGAACACGGTGTCCACCTCGCGGTCGAGGCCCTTCTCGACGCGGTCGACCGTGTTGGTGCCTTCGCGCCAGATCGAGAACACGGTGCCGTTGTCGATGCCTTCGCGCGCGCCCACCGACAGCGCCACCACGTCGCGCGGGCCCCCGGTGGTCAGCATGTCGGCGACGGCCAGCACGCGGGCCTTGCCGTATGCGGTCTGCTGCGCCGGCGGATGCGGGAAGAACTGCAGGTCGTAGGGCTGCGCGTCCACCTCGATCAGGCGGTCGCCGATGCGCACCTCGCGGCCCTCGTCGTCGAGCAGCAGCGTGCTGGCACCGATGCCGTTGCCTTCGCTCCGGGTCACGGTGCCGATGTTGACGCGCATCAGCTCGTGGCCGAGCACCTCGGTGCCCTTGTCGGGCATCACCACGTTGCTCCAGAACTGCTGGCCGTCGAGCGTGCGCCGGCCGACCTGGTCGAGGTCGTCCTTGTGGAACAGGTCGCAGCAGTAACCGGAGCGCAGCAGGTGGGTGTAGCGGACCGTCGGCCGCACCACGGCATACCGGGTCCCCGGTTGCGCCTGCGGAAGACCACGGATGTAGGCGACCTGGCCGCGCGAGGCGCGCAGGCGGTCATCCTCGAGGCCGACCACGTACGGCATCCCCTCGAACGAGTCGACGATGCGCAGGTCCTTCAGGAACGGCTCCACGTCGGCCAGCGCGATCGCGTTGATCGGCGCGGCATCCATGCGCGGGCCGGGCGTGGCACCGAGGCGGTTGAGGTAGGCGAGGCTGATCACGTCGCCCGGGTAGATCAGGTGCGGATTGGCGATCTGCGGATTGGCCTGCCAGATCTCCGGCCACAGCCAGGGCTTCTGCAGGAAGCGTCCCGCGATGTCCCACAGCGTGTCGCCGCGGACCACGACGTAGGCATCCGGATGGTTCTCGCGCAGCTGCGCCGCGGCGTAGGTTGCAACCATCAGGAGGGCCACGACGGATGCCGTCCGCAACCCATGAGAAACGCGCACAAAAATGCCGGCCATCTACCCGCTCCCCTTGAAGATTTCCCCTAAATCGCAGGCACTATAGCCCACAACCTGCGGCCCGACGCAAGCCTGCCAACGCTACAATGGCGCGCTCGCCCCGCGGGTGTGACCGTCGCCCCTCTTTGCCTGCCATGTCGCTGATCCCCATCCTCGAACTGCCGCATCCGCATCTGCGCAAGGTCGCCGCGCCACTCGCCGCGACGCGCCTGCAGGACCCCGCCTTCCAGCGACTGCTCGACGACATGTTCGAGACCATGTACGCGGCGCCCGGCATCGGGCTCGCCGCGACGCAGGTCGACACCCACGAACGCTTCATGGTCATCGACGTCAGCGACGACCATGCGCAGCCACTGGTGTTCGTCAATCCCGTCATCCGCAACCGCTCTGCGGAGCAGCGCGTGTACCAGGAAGGCTGCCTGTCGATCCCGGGCATCTTCGCCGACGTCACCCGCGCCGACGGCATCGAGGTGGAGGCCCTGGACCGCAACGGCGCGCGGTTCGTGCTGGCCGTCGACGGCCTGCTGGCCACCTGCATCCAGCACGAGGTCGACCATCTCGATGGCCGCCTGTTCATCGACCACCTGTCGGCGCTGAAGCGCGACCGGGCACTGAAGAAGTACGACAAGCTGCGCCGCGGCGGCGCCGGCGACTGAGCATGGCCCTGCGGATCGTCTTCGCCGGCACGCCGGAGTTCGCGGTGCCTGCCTTGCGCGTGGCGGCGCAACGCGGCGAGGTGGTCGCCGTGTACACGCAACCGGACCGGCCCGCGGGCCGCGGGCGTGGCCTGCAGGCCTCGCCGGTCAAGCTGGAAGCCCTGGCGCGCGGCCTGCCGGTGCTGCAGCCGCAGTCGCTGAAGTCGCGACTGTCCCGCGATGCGTTGCGCGCCCTGCAGCCGGACCTGCTGGTGGTGGTGGCCTACGGGTTGATCCTGCCGCAATCAATCCTCGACATCCCGCGCGAGGCCTGCTGGAACCTGCACGCCTCGCTGCTGCCGCGCTGGCGCGGCGCCGCGCCGATCCAGCGCGCCATCGAGGCCGGCGACACGGAAACCGGCGTGTGCCTGATGCGCATGGAGAAGGGCCTCGACACCGGGCCGGTGCTGCTGTCGCAGACGCTGGCCATCGGCGAGCAGGAGACGGCCGGCCAGTTGCATGGCCGCCTCGCCGATCTCGGAGCACAGGTCCTGGGCGACGGCCTCGGCCTGCTGCGCGCGGGCATGCGCCCGATCCCGCGGCCGCAGCCGGCGCAGGGGGTGACCTACGCGCACAAGCTCGACAAGGGCGAGGCGCGACTGGACTGGACCCGCCCCGCGGTGGAGCTCGCCAATCGCGTGCGCGCCTTCCATCCATGGCCCATGGCCGACGCGCTGCTCGCCGGCGAACGCGTGCGCGTGCACGCCGCGCTGGCCCTGCACGACGCCCATGCGGCGGTCCCCGGCACGCTGCTCGGCACCGGGCGCGACGGGCTGGACGTGGCCTGCGGTGTCGGCGTGCTCCGAATCCGGACCCTGCAACGCGAAGGCGGGCGTGCGATCACCGCCGCCGACTACCTCAACGCGCGTGGCGACCTGCGTGCGGACCCCACCGCCGGACGAGGCTGAGGTGCGCGCATGAGCACTCGCGGCGCGGCAGCCCGCGTGCTCGCGGCGCGTGTGCTGGATGCCGTGCTCCACCATGGCCGCTCGCTGAAGGCGGAACTCGCGCAGGCGTTGCCCGCGCTTCCCGATCCACGCGATCGCGCCCTGGTGGAAGCGATCTGTTTCGCGGTGCTGCGCAACCGCGTGCGCTACGCGACCGCGTTGTCGGCGTGGATCTCACGCTCGCTGCCGCGCCGCGACGAGCCGCTGCGGGCACTGCTCTACGTCGGGTTCGCGCAGCTCGACGTCCTCGGGCTGGCGCCGCACGCCGCAGTGGATTCGACCGTCGAGGCGGCGCGCTGCATGGGCCGCACCCACCAGGTGGCGCTCGTCAATGCGCTGTTGCGCCGTGCCCAGCGCGACGGGTTGCCGCCGGCCGATCCGGTCGCGCAGTGGCCGGACTGGCTGCGTGCGCGGCTCGGCGAAGACTGGGGCGACGATGCCGAGGCGGTGTTCGCGCAGAGCGCCATCGCGGCGCCGTTGTGGCTGCGCGTCAACCGCGCCCGTGGCAGCGTCGAATCCTACCGGGCGCGGCTGCGCGAGGTCGGCATCGAGGCGCGACCGCATGCGACCTTCGCCGATGCGCTGCGCATCGATTCGCCGGTGGCGGTCGCGGACCTCCCGGGGTTCGCCGCGGGCGATGCCTCGGTGCAGGACGGGGCCGCGCAGTCGGTCGCCGACGCACTGGCCCCTGCTGCCGGCGCACGCGTGCTGGATGCCTGCGCGGCGCCGGGCGGCAAGTCCGCGCACCTGCTCGAGCGCGACGCCACGCTTCGGGTCACCGCGCTGGACGTGGATGGCGCACGCCTGCAACGCGTCGCCGACACGTACCGCCGGGTCGGGGTGGGTGCGGATGCCGTGCTGCGCGTCGCCGATGCCACCACACCGGAGCAGTGGTGGGACGGCGTGCCGTTCGACGCGGTGCTGCTGGATGCGCCGTGTTCCGCGACCGGGATCGTGCGCCGCCAGCCGGACGTGCTGCTGCATCGGCGCGAGGACGACATCGCGGCGCTGTCGGCGTTGCAGGGTGCCCTGCTGGATGCCGCGTGGCGCGTGCTGCGTCCGGGCGGCGCCCTCGTCTATGCCACCTGCTCGATCCTCGCGGCCGAGAACGCCACGGTGTGCGCCGCGTTCCTCGCGCGGACCCGTGACGCCAGCGCGGTGGACCCGGGCGATGCCTTCGGACGTCGCGCAGGGTGCGGGCGCCAGCGCCTGCCGGGTGACGACGGCATGGACGGATTCTTCGTGGCCCGGCTGGAAAAGGTGGCCCGGTGAACGACGATTACCTGCTGTTCGCCAGCGAGCGCTACGCGCTGCCGATCCTGCAGCCGCTGGCGGACGCGCTGCAGGCGCGGGGGCACCGTGCGCACGCGTGGCTGCTCGACGGCGCCCTGGGTGCACGGCTGGCACCGTCGGTCGGCGTGGTGGAGTCGCCGCGGGCCGCGGTGGCGTTGCGCCCGCGCGCGGTGTTCAGCGCGGCCAACTGGGTGCCGCCGTTCGTCGCCGGCGCCAAGGTGCAGGTGTTCCACGGATTCAATGCGCGCAAGCGCGAGCCGGCGCGCGGGCATTTCCGCGTGCGCGGCCTGTTCGATCTGTACTGCACGCACGGGCCGTCGACCACCGCGCCATTCGCGGCGATGGCGAAGGCGCAGGGCCACTTCAAGGTCGTGGAAACCGGCTGGCCGAAGCTCGACCCGCTATTCCGTGGCGACGACCCGCTCGCCGGCCGCCTGCGGCTCGCCGCCGCCGGCCGGCCGGTGGTGCTGTTCGCGTCCACCTTCACCGAACGGCTGAGCGCGGCACCGCACCTGCTCGACGCGATCCGTGCCGAGATCGACACCGGCGGCCGCTACTGGCTGCTGACCCTGCATCCGAAATGCGGGCCGGAGATCGTGGCGCGCTATCGCGCGCTGGCCGGCGCCAATGCCGCGTTCGTGGAGCCCGAGCAACTGGTCAGTGCCGAACGCGCGGCCGACGTGCTGGTGGCCGATACCACCTCGGTGGTGCCGGAGTTCATCGTGCAGCACAAGCCGGTGGTGACCTTCCGTCACCGCGAGCCATCGCCGTGCCTGCTCGATTTCGACGACCCCGCGCAGCTGGGCGTGATGCTGCAACGCGCGTCGGACCCGAGCCCGCAGCTGATGGCGGAGCTGGTGGCCGAGGCCCGCGACCTGCACCCCTGGCACGACGGGCGCGCCTCCGAGCGCGTGCTCAATGCCACCGACGCGCTGCTCGCCGGGCGCCTGGGCCCGTTGCGGGGCGCACCCGCCGGCGCCCGCCTGCGTGCGCTGCAGATCCGGCAACGCCTCGGCTACTGGGGCCTGGGCGCACGCTGAGCGCCCGATGCGCGCCGGGCGCGATCAGCCGGCCGCGGGGACCGCGCGCAGGTGCAGGCGCCTCCAGGCGGCCGCCACGTCGTCCACCTGCAGGTCCGCGACGCGGCTGGATGCGCCGCGCTCGCCGCCGATGGCGATCACCTGCCCGGGCCCGATCGGGCGCCACAGCGCCGGCGACGCGGCGCCGAACAGCACCACCAGCGGGCAGCCCAGTGCCGCCGCGGCGTGCGCCGGGCCGGTGTCCACCGACAGCATGCCGCCGGCCACCTCGAGCAGCGCCAGCAGACGCGGGATCGGCAGGTCGCCGGCGATGTTGTGCACCGGCATCGTCCCGCAGGCCTGGCGAATCTCCTCCAGCACGCCGCGCTCCGGCGCGGAACCGCACAGCAGGATGCGGGTCTCCGGTTGCGCAGTGACCACGGCCTCCGCCATCCGCGCCCAGCGATCCGCTGGCC
>DATINB010000392.1:0-2956 GCA_035474775.1 Luteimonas sp. | reverse complement strand
AAAACCACGCCGATGGCGCCGACGACGAGCCCGGAAAGGCCGATCTTGCCGTGACCGGGCGGGTCGGCGGCGGGCGTGGCGGTGGCGATGCTCATGGGCTTCCGTGTGGCGCGCGTGCGGCCATCAGTGGGGTGCGTCGGGGGCCGGGGCCCTCAGCGCAGCGCGGACTGTAGCGCCTTGCGGATGATGGTTTCAGGAGAATCGCCGTCGACCATCGCCTGGCGCGCCATGCGCTGCGCCTCGACCGGCTTGTAGCCCAGCTGTTGCAGGGCGACCACCGCCTCGGAGTACGGATCGGTCGCCACCGGCCCGCTCCCGACGGGCCCGCCCCCGGCGAGGTCGGCGGCGCGGTCGCGCAGCTCCACCACCATCCGTTCGGCGGTCTTCTTGCCGATGCCGGGAATGCGGGTGAGCGCGGTCACGTCGCCGACCTGGACCAGCCGTGCGAAGTCGTCGACGCTGGTACCGGACAGCACCGCCAGGGCGATCCTGGCGCCGATGCCGGTCACCCGCTGGACGTCGCGGAACAGGCGCCGCTCCTGCTCCTGCAGGAACCCGTACAGCGAGACGCTGTCCTCCTTCTGGGCGTAGTGGGTGAACAGCGTCACCTCGGCGCCCACTGCCGGCAGGTCGTAGAAGGTGCTCATCGGCGCCTCCAGCTCGTAGCCGACGCCGTGCACGTCGAGCACCAGCCACGGCGGCTGCTTGTGCACCAGGATGCCGCGCAGGCGTCCGATCATGGCGATGGGTCCAGTCGCGGCGCTGGCCGCAGGGTCGAATGGGTGGGCGCGAGCCGTGTCACTTGCGGCTCCAGGCCTCGCGCGTGCCCACGCCCAGGCGGCGCGCGCTGGAGGCCACGTGCGCATGGGTGATGGCGACCGCCAGCGCATCGGCGGCATCGGCCTGCAGCTTGCCTTTCAGGTTCAGCAGCAGCCCGACCATGTGCTGAACCTGCACCTTGTCGGCCCCGCCCTTGCCGACCACCGCCAGCTTGATCTCGGTGGCCGCGTATTCGTGGATGTCCAGCCCGCGCATCACCACCGCGCACATGGCCGCGCCACGGGCATGGCCGAGCTTCAGCGCGGAATCCGGATTGCGCGCCATGAACACGCGCTCGATGGCCACCTCGTCCGGGCGGTGGAGGTCGATCAGCTCGCCGAGGCCCTCGAGCAGGCGCTTGAGGCGCTGCGCGAATGCCTCTTCGGCCCCGCCGCGCGCCAGCAGCAGCAGCGGCGCATGGAACACGTGCGTCGCGCGCCCGGTCCCGTCGACGTCGATGATGCCGACGCCGGTGCGTTGCGAGCCCGGGTCGATGCCGAGGATGCGGGTCACGCGGTCACGCCACGGGTTCAGGCGTAGGCATCGGCGCCGAGTTCGGCGTTGCTGTACACGTTCTGCACGTCGTCGAGTTCGTCCAGCCAGTCCAGCAGCTTGACCACCTGGCGGGCGGTCTCGCCGTCCACGGCGATGTCGTTGTCGGCGCGCAGCGTGACCTCGGCGATGGCGGGTTTCAGCCCGGCAGCCGCCATGGCGTCGCGGACGGTGGCGAATGCCTCGGGGGTGGTCAGCACGTCGATGGCGCCGTCCTCCGGATACGCCACCACGTCGTCGGCGCCGGCCTCGATGGCCGCCTCGGTGATGGCGTCCTCGTCGGCGCCCCCGGCGAAACTCAGCACGCCGAGCTTGCGGAACATGAAGGCCACCGAGCCGTCGGTGCCGAGGTTGCCGCCGAACTTGCCGAACGCGTGGCGCACGTCGGCCACGGTGCGCACCTTGTTGTCGGTCAGGCAGTCGACGATCACCGCCACGCCACCGGGCGCGTAGCCCTCGTAGCGGATCTCCTCGTATTCCACGCCTTCCAGTTCGCCGGTCGCCTTGCGCACCGCGCGGTCGATCACGTCGCGGGTCATGTTGGCCGACAGCCCCTTGTCGATCGCGGTGCGCAGGCGCGGGTTGCTGGACGGGTCGCCGCCGCCGGCACGGGCCGCCACGCCGATCTCGCGGATGATCTTGGTGAAGATCTTGCCGCGCTTCGCATCCTCGGCGTTCTTGCGCCCCTCGATGGAAGGCCCTCTGCCCATGGAACGTCGACCCGGTGGTGGCGAAGCGCGGATTTTAGCCGACGTCGGGGGCGAAGCGCCCATGGCGGATGAAGTACGCAGCCTGCGCCGCCGCCTGCGGCGAGAACACCAGCCCGCTGTGGCTGGCCGGCACCGTGCAGTGGTCGGTCAGCCCCGGCATGCGCGTCTCGTCGAGCCCGACGGTGCCGTCGCCACCCTCGTCGAACCGGGCCAGCAGACGCCCCAGGCCGTGCTGCACGGTGCCCGCGACCATGCCCACCTGCACCCCGCCGGTCCAGTCACCCAGGTCACGCTGCAGGATCCCGGCGCTGCGGCCCAGCACCGGCGCGCCCCACGCCATCGCCGCAAGCGCGGCCGCGGTGCGGCTGCCGCGCAACGGCGAGCCCAGGCAGACTACCCGCGCGATCGGAAGGTCGGGCGCACGCCGCAATGCCTCGAGCGCCATGATTCCGCCCAGGCTGTGGCCGACGACGGCGGTCTCGCCGGCGGCCCGCAGGCGCTCCACCAGCACTGCCAGGTTGGCGTCCGGATCGCCGAAGACGCTGGCATAGCCCACCACCTGCGGCTCCAGCCCATGGCGACGCAGGCGCCGCGCCAGTGGCTGCAGCCACGCACGCGCGTTCCAGATGCCGTGCAGCAGCACGACGCGCGCGCTCATCGGGACGTGCACCGCGCTGGCGAGGCAGTCATGGCCCGGGCGTGCGCCGCAGGATGTATTCGAGGTCCATCACCCGGCCCACCGGGAAGTGGTACTCGCCACAGCGCACGAACCCGTGGCGCGCATAGAACCGCTGCGCCCCGGGATTGCCGGAAAAGACACCGACCCAGAGCGTCCGCGGGCCGGCGCGCTGCAGCCACTCGATCGCCGCGGCGAA
>DATINB010000391.1:0-3023 GCA_035474775.1 Luteimonas sp. | reverse complement strand
CGGGTGTTCGGCATTGATCCGGCACTCGATGGCATGCCCGGACACCTTGATGTCGTCCTGTGTCACGGAGAGGGGTAGGCCAGCGGCCACACGGATCTGCTCGGCCACGAGATCGACACCCGTAATCATCTCTGTGACCGGGTGTTCGACCTGGATGCGCGTGTTCATCTCGATGAAGTAGAAGCGCCCGTCCTCGTACAGGAATTCGAACGTGCCGGCGCCGCGATAGCCGATGCGGATGCAGGCTTCGGTGCACACGCGGCCGATGTCGGCGCGCTGGTCCGGCGTGATCCCCGGGGCGGGCGCTTCCTCGACCACTTTCTGGTGGCGTCGCTGCATCGAGCAGTCGCGCTCGCCAAGGTGGATGGCATTGCCCTGTCCATCGGCCAGCACCTGGATCTCGATGTGGCGCGGGTTCTCCAGGAATTTCTCCATGTACAGCATGTCGTTGCCGAACGCGGCCTGGGCCTCCTGCCGGGTGGTCGCGATCGCGTTGGCGAGCGCGGCCTCGGTGTGCACCACGCGCATGCCGCGCCCGCCACCGCCTCCGGCGGCCTTGACGATGACCGGGTAGCCGATGCCGGCGGCGATGGCGATGTTGTCGTCCGCGTCGTCGCCGAGCGGGCCGCCGCTGCCGGGCACGCAGGGCACGCCCGCCTCCTTCATCGCGCGGATCGCTTCCACCTTGTCGCCCATCAGGCGGATGGTGTCCGCGCGTGGCCCGATGAACACGAAGCCGGACTGCTCGACGCGCTCGGCGAAATCGGCGTTCTCGCTCAGGAACCCGTAGCCGGGATGGATGGCCTGCGCATCGGTGACCTCGGCGGCGGCGATGATGCTGGCCATGTCCAAGTAGCTCTGCTGCGACGGCGCCGGGCCGATGCACACCGACTCGTCGGCCATCGCCACGTGCTTGAGGTTGCGGTCGACGGTGGAATGCACCGCCACCGTGCGGATGCCGAGCGCATGGCAGGCGCGCAGGATGCGCAGCGCGATCTCGCCACGGTTCGCAATCACGACTTTATCGAGCATGGAGTGGGTCCGTCAGGTGGGCACGCGCACCGCGCGGGCATGCGCGGCGCGGCGTGCGCCAGGAAAGGGGGCCGGGATCAGCCGATCACGAACAGCGGCTGGTCGAATTCCACCGGCTGGCCGCTCTCGCCGATCACCGAGACGACGGTGCCGGACACGTCGGCTTCGATGGGGTTGAACATCTTCATCGCCTCGATGATGCCCAGGGTGTCGCCGGCCTTCACCGACTGGCCGACGCTGACGAATGCCGGCTTGTCCGGCGCGGGCGACAGGTAGAACGTGCCCACCATCGGTGAACGCACCACGTGGCCATCGGGCAGTGCCGCGCCTCCCGCATCGCCGCCGCGCGCACCACCGGACGCCGCCTCGACCCCCGCCGGGGACGGCAGTGCCTGGCGCGGGGCCTCCGCATAGGCCACCGGGGCGGGTGCGGGCGCGTAGCCACGCGGCGTGCGCGCCAGGCGCACCGACTCCTCGCCTTCCTTGATCTCGATTTCGGCGAGGTTGGATTCCTCGAGCAGGTCGATGAGCTTCTTGATCTTGCGCAGGTCCATGCGGGGCCTCGTGTGCGGGTTCAATGGCGGAAAGGAGCGGGGCGGATCATGCGGGCGGACCCAGGCGCGACAACGCGGCCTCCAGTGCATAGCGGTAGCTGTCCGCGCCGAAGCCGCAGATGACGCCGACCGCCAGGTCGCTGAAATAGCTGGTCCGGCGGAACGCTTCGCGGGCATGCGGGTTGGACAGGTGCACCTCGATGAACGGCAGCGCGGTTGCGGCCAGCGCATCGCGCAGGGCAACCGAGGTATGGGTGAACGCCGCAGGGTTCAGCAGCAGGAACGCAGTGCCGTCGCGGGCGGCAGCCTGCACGCGCTCGACCAGCACGTGCTCGGCATTGGACTGCAGCGATTCGAGCGCATGACCGGCCGCCGCGGCGCGCGTCGAGAGCGCGGCATCGATCTCGGCCAGGGTCGTCCGGCCGTACAGCGCCGGCTCGCGGTCGCCGAGCAGGTTGAGGTTGGGTCCATGGAGGAGCAGCAGCTTCGCCATCCGGCCGGCAGTCCTGCAATCGGGCGGCCAGTCTGCGTGAACTGCAGGATGGTGTCCAGATCGCCGAAATTGACCCCCGAAGCGCTGCTTTCACGACCTGTTTGAAAACCGCTCAGCGATCCGCGGATGCCCATTGGTCGATCTCGCCGCTGCCGAAGGGCCCGATGCGCTGGCGCAGCAGGCGGCCTTCGGCGGAGATCAGGACCGAGTAGGGCAGGACCCCCTTCGGGTTGCCGAGCCGGACGCCGGCATCGCGCGGGCCGGCATCCTCGACGGCGATCGGGTACGAAACCGGGATGCGCTGCAGGAAATCGCGCACGGCGGCCACGTCGTCCAGGGCGATGCCGACCACCTGGATACCCGCCGTGCCCTGCGCGCGTGCGAAGCGCTCGAGTTCGGGCATCTCCTGGATGCAGGGCCCACACCAGCTGGCCCAGATATTGACCAGCAGCGGCTTTCCGGCGAAGTCGGCAGGCAGGTCCAGGGTGCGGCCGTCGAGCGTCGCCAGCGTCAGTCCCGGCACGGTCCGTCCGGGCCGCGCCACCGCGAGTCCGGGTGGCACCGGCGTCACCGCGCCGTAGATCCGGTTGACCGCGCGCTGCCCGAGTTCGGTCCCGAGCAGCGGGCCGGGCCCGTTGGCGTACAGGCTGGCCAGCACGCCCAGCGCGCCTGCCGCCAGCGCCGCCAGCACCACCACGCCAGCTCGCATCAGCGCGGCGCTCCGGCCCGGCGGGCGCGGGCCGCGAAGGCCGCCGCCGGCTCGAAGCCGAACAGGCGCAGGTCGCGTCGTTCCGTGCCGCGGACGAAGTACAGCGTCGCCGGTGGTCCGATGATTCCCAGCCGCCGCATCAGCGCCTGGTCCAGGACATCATTGGCGGTGACGTCGGCCTTGAGCAGCACGAAGCCGGCCAGCGCCGCGTGGACCTCGCCTTCGGTGAACGTGC
>DATINB010000390.1:0-2070 GCA_035474775.1 Luteimonas sp. | reverse complement strand
ATCCGCTTCAAGAACCCGCAGGGCGGCGTGGTGGCCTGGGAGGACAAGGTCAAGGGCCGCATCGAGATCGCCAACAGCGAGCTCGACGACCTGGTCATCTTCCGCTCCGACGGCTATCCCACCTACAACTTCGCGGTGGTCGTCGACGACATCGACAAGCGCAACACCGATGTCGTCCGCGGCGACGACCACGTCAACAACACGCCGCGGCAGATCAACAACTACCGCGCGCTCGGCGCCGAGGTGCCCGCGTTCGCGCACCTGCCGATGATCCTCGACGAGCAGGGCGCCAAGCTGTCCAAGCGCACCGGTGCGGCGGACGTCATGCAGTACCGCGATGCCGGCTACCTGCCGCACGCGCTGCTCAACTACCTGGCGCGGCTCGGCTGGTCGCACGGCGACCAGGAGATCTTCTCGGTCGGTGAAATGACCGCGCTGTTCGATCTCAAGGACGTCAATGCCAAGGCCGCGCGGCTGGACATGGCCAAGCTCGGATGGCTCAACCAGCAGTACCTGAAGTCCGACGATCCGGCCGATGTCGCGCGCCACTTCGCCTGGCACCTCGAGGCGCTTGGTCTGGACCTTGCCGATGGTCCGTCCCCGGCCGACGTGGTGGTGGCGCTCCGCGACCGCGTGCAGACGCTCAAGGAGATGGCCGAGCGCGCGGCCGTCTGGTACCGGCCGCTGGAGAGCTACGACGAGGCGGCGGTCGCGAAGCACCTCAATTCGTCGGCCCGCGTGCCGCTGTTCGAAGCGCGCGCGCGGCTGGCCGGCCTGCCGCACTGGTCGGCGGAGTCGGTGTCGACGGCATTGCACGCCACGGCCGAGGGGCTGGGGCTCGGGATGGGCAAGGTGGCGCAGCCTCTGCGGGTCGCCATCACCGGCACCCAGGTCAGTCCCGACATCGCGCACACCGTCTACCTCGCGGGACAGGCGCAGGCGCTGGCGCGCATCGACGCGGCGATGGCGCTGATCCACTGATCGGCGTCGCCGAGCCCCGCGCCGCGGCTGCGTGGCACCGGCGTCGCGCACCGTCGCCGCGGCCGCCTGGCACCGGCGCGCGCGGTTGAGTCTGCACCGCCGCGCCACCATCATTCCGGGATGGCCACCCATTCCTGCACCGACCCCACCCACCACGTCCACGACGCCGACGGCTTCGTCGCTGCGGTGGAACGCGCCTGCCGCGACCGCGGCCTGCGCCTGACGCCCATCCGTGCGCGCGTGCTGGGCCTGATCGCGGACGGCGGCAGGCCGATCAAGGCCTACGACCTGCTCGACCAGGTGCGTGAAGGCGAAGGCCCCGGCGCAGCGGCGCCACCGACGGTGTACCGCGCGCTGGATTTCCTGCTGGCCAACGGCTTCATCCACAAGCTGCAGTCGGTGAACGCGTTCGTCGCCTGCCACCACCCGAGCACGGCACAGCATTCGGTGCCGTTCCTGATCTGCGACCGCTGCCACAACGCGGTGGAGCTGGAGGACCGCGAGGTGGTGGCGGCACTCGAGGCACGCGCCCGCGCACTGGGCTTCAGCCCGCAGACGCAGACGCTCGAGGTCCACGGGCTCTGCGCGGCCTGCAGCAAGGGCTGATCCGCCATCGCCGACTTGCCTGCCGCGCATGGGTCTTGCTTAGAAGAAGACCCGCACGCCTGCGGTGACGCCGCGCCCCGGGAGCGGCGCCAGTTCGCGCAGGAACGATGTGTGCGGGCGCGCGTCCTCGTCGAGCAGGTTGTGGCCGTCGACGAACAGCTCGAGCGCGGTGCCGCCTGCGGTGTCCAGGTGCCAGGCGAGGTTGGCGTGCACCAGCGTGTAGCCGCCGCTCGCGTCCTCGAATTCGGCCACGTCGTCCTGGCGATCGCTGCGGATGGCACCGACGCCGGCGCGCCACTGGTTGCCCTGCCAGCGCAGGTCGGCACCGATGCGCGCCGGCACGATGCGCGGCAGGTTGCCGGTCTGTGCGATGTCGGCCGTGTAATCGTGGGTGTGGTCGCCGTGCGGCACCGAGAACGCGACCGTGCGCGTGCCATCGCCGGTGAGCTTGCCGCGCACCACGTCGCCGAAGGCACGCACGCT
>DATINB010000389.1:0-2089 GCA_035474775.1 Luteimonas sp. | reverse complement strand
GATCTTCCAGCGGTACGGCGCATCCGAGGTGCGCACGATGACCGGCATGGTGGCGTTGTTGCCTGCGAGTGCGAAGCGGACAGCGGCCTTGCCCACCGCCATCGCCTGGTCGAGGTCGGTCTTCGAGGCCAGGTGACGCGCCGAACGCTGGAGGTAGTCCGGCAGGGTCCAGTGCACCTTGAGGCCGAGCCCGTCCTTGACCCGCCCGGCCAGGAACGACGCCACGCCGCCGAGCTGGGTGTGGCCGAAGGAATCCTTGCCGCCGCCGGCATCGGCGACGAAACGGCCATCCGCGGTGCGGATGCCCTCGCTGGCCACCACGACGCAGTAGCCCACCCGGGACACCACCTTCGCCACCCGCGCGAGGAAATCGGCTTCGTCGTAGGCGCGCTCGGGGAACAGGATCAGGTGCGGTGCGTCATCGCCGCCCGTGCCGGCCAGCCCCGCCGCCGCGGCCAGCCAACCGGCATGCCGGCCCATCGCCTCGTACACGAACACCTTGGTCGAGGTCTCGGCCATGGCGGCGACGTCCAGCGCCGCTTCGCGCACCGAGACCGCGGTGTACTTCGCGGCGGACCCGAAGCCGGGCGAGCAGTCGGTCACCGCCAGGTCGTTGTCGACCGTCTTCGGCACGCCGATGCAGGTGAGCGGGTAGCCGTACTCCGCGGCCAGTTGCGAGACCTTGTTGGCGGTATCGGCCGAGTCGTTGCCGCCGTTGTAGAGGAACCAGCGCACGTCGTGTGCCTTGAGTACCTCGAGCAGCCGGTCGTACTTGGCGCGGTCCTCGTCCAGGGACTTGAGCTTGTAGCGGCACGAGCCGAACGCGCCACCCGGGGTATGCGCCAGTGCGCGGATGGCGGCAGCCGACTCGCGCGTGGTGTCGTACAACTCCTCGCGCAACGCACCGAGGATTCCATTGCGCCCGGCGAGCACCCGTACGCGGCTGGCGCGCGCCTCGGTGATCACCGCGGAGGCGGTGGCATTGATGACGGCGGTGACGCCGCCGGACTGTGCGTAGAACAGTGTTCCGGATGCCATGGACGCCTCGGGCGGTTGCAACGATTGAGGTAAGCTGGCGCGCAAACGACCGCGCGCCGGCAGTGTAACGCCGGCCGTGCAGGGTACTTTCAGCGGTTTTGGAGCAGACGATGCGACTGGTACTCCTCGGTGCCCCCGGCTCGGGCAAGGGCACGCAGGCGGCGCGGCTGAAGACGCACCTGCAGGTGCCGCATATCTCCACCGGCGACCTGCTGCGCGCGGAAGTCGCGGCGGCCACGCCGCTGGGCCTGGAAGCCAGCGCGGTGATGGCGCGCGGGGACCTGGTCTCCGACGACATCCTGCTGGGCATGCTGCAAGCGCGTGTCTCGCGCGACGACACCCGCAATGGCTTCATCCTCGATGGTTACCCGCGCAATCTCGCCCAGGCCGCGGCGCTCGACGCCCTGCTGGTCCGCATCGGCCAGCCGATGGATGCCGCGGTGCAATTGCACGTCGACAACGAACTGCTGATCGACCGCCTGGCCGGGCGCGCGCAGGCCGAAGGCCGCGCCGACGACAACCCCGAGTCGGTGCGCAAGCGCCTGGCCGTCTACGACCAGCAGACCGCGCCGGTGATCGAGTTCTACCGCCAGCATGGCCAGCTCGGCGTCGTCGACGGCGTGGGCTCGCTGGATGCGGTCTTCAACCGCATCCTCGAGGTGATCGAACCGGCCACGCCGGTCGGCTGACGACTCCGCTTGGACCTCCACATACTCGGTATCGCGGGCACGTTCATGGGTGGCGTCGCCGCGCTCGCGCGCGAGCAGGGGCACCGGGTCACCGGCAGCGACCAGGCCATCTATCCGCCGATGTCGACCCAGCTCGAGCGGCTCGGCATCGTCCTGCGGCAGGGCTATCGTGGCGACGACATTCCCGGCGACTGCACGCAGGTGGTGATCGGCAATGCGTTGTCGCGCGGCAATGCAGCGGTCGAACACGTGCTCGACCAGGGCATGCCCTACACCTCCGGGGCGGAGTGGCTGCGCGAGAACGTGCTTCCCGGCCGCGACACGCTGGCGGTCGCCGGCACCCATGGCAAGACCACCACCAC
>DATINB010000388.1:0-2054 GCA_035474775.1 Luteimonas sp. | reverse complement strand
TGGACGATTGCGGCCACATGTCGCTGATGGAACATCCCCGTGCGGTCGCCGATGCTGTCCGGGAACTGATCGAACACGAGGTGCTGCCATGAGCCGAAGCTGCGCGAACCTTGCAACCCGCCTCCTGCTGCCAGCGCTGCTGGCGTGCGCGGCCACCGCCTGCGTCGACGAGGCCGGACGCGCGCGCGAGCAGGCCGCCGCGCAGTCGGCCGCGGACGAAACCGCCGCCGGAGCGGCCGCGGCCGCTTTCGACGACGCCGTCGCCAAGGGCAACTGGCCGCTCGCCAAGGCGCAGGGCGACGTACTGCTGGCGCGCTATCCGGGCACCGGGGCCGCCGACCGCATCCGCGCCGGCCACGCCGAGGCCGTGGCCAAGGCGGAGGCCGCGCGCGCCACGGCCCGGCTGGCATCGCTGTGGACGTACACCACGCAGGCGGTGGACGGTGGCTCGCAACTCTCGGCGGCCATCGACGCGCGCGATCGGGTCGACGTCGACGGCAGCGGGCCCGGCCCGGTGCAGCTGATCTTCCGCGACCATCCGTCATGGGGACGCAGCAGTTACCTGGTGCTGAAGGCCGGCGACTTCGACTGCTACGGAGCGTGCCGGGTCAGGGTGTCGATCGACGATGGGGCGCCGGTCCCGATGGCCGCGAACCGGCCCGACACCGACGAGGCCATCGCGATGTTCGTCGACGACGAGCGCGCGCTGTGGAAGAAGATCGACGGCGCCGGGACGCTCGCGATCGAGTTCCCGGTCAAGGCCGGCGGCACGCGCACCGCCGTCTTCGAGGTGGGCGGGCTGGACCGGAGCCGGCTGCCGGCCTGGAACTGACCACGCGCCGCGCGCGCCTGCCGGCCTCACCATCCGCGGACACCGCACGCAACACCCCCCGCAGGTCCCGCCCGGCGCCCGACTGGCGCCGGCTTGGATCCGCACGTGGACCCACCGGCCGTCCGGACGCTCGTCGGATGCGGTGCACGTGCCCACGCGTGGCAATTGTGGGCAAACCTGTGACGCAGGCCCGGCAATGGGGTCTGCACTAGGTAGGCATGCGCGCCCGGATGACGAGAATCGGGTCAACCGCGCCATATCGCCTTGCCGGAGCTTGCGATGACCCTCGAATCCGTTTCGCGCTCGTCCTCACCCGCCGCGCTCTCCGAGCCGCCGGCCAGCGAGTCCGCCAGCTATTCCGTGAAACGGGGCGACACGTTCTCGACCATCGCCCGCGACCACGATGTCAGCGTCAAGGCGCTGCAGGACGTCAATCCGCAGGTGCTCAACCCCGATGTCATCTATCCCGACCAGCGCCTGACGCTGCCGGAAGGTGCCGTGGCCAGGCCGGTCGCGCTGGTGGCGGCGTCAGGCCCCACGCCGACCCTGGAGCGAGATGCCCGCGGTGCCGCGGTGACCGAATTGCAGGCAGGGCTGCGCGATGGCGGTTTCGACCCGGGGCCGGTCGACGGCATCTTCGGGGCCCGTACCGAAGGCGCCGTGCGCGCATTCCAGGCCGAGCGCGGGCTGGGTGTCGACGGCGTGGTGGGCCGCCAGACCTGGGGCGAGCTGGGCCGCCCCGCGACCACCCGGCCCGCCACGCCGCCGGTGGTCGCCGGCAACGTGCCGCCGACCGGCGATGCCGCCACCGACCGCCGCATCGCCGCGTTGCATCCGGAAGTCCAGGCCACCGCGGCCCAGTTCGTCAACCGCGTGGAGCAGGAACTGGGGATCACGTTGCGCGTCACCCAGGGGATGCGCACCTTCGCCGAGCAGAACGACCTCTATGCGCAGGGCCGCACCGCTCCGGGCGACGTGGTCACCAACGCACGGGGTGGCCAGAGCTATCACAACTACGGGCTGGCCATCGACGTGGTCGAGATCCGCGCCGACGGCAGCGCGAACTGGAACACCGACTGGGAGGCCATCGGTCGGATCGGCGAGGCCATGGGGATGGAATGGGGCGGGAACTGGACCAGCATCGTCGATCGCCCGCACTTCCAGATGGACTTCGGATTGAGCACCTCCCAGCTGCGTCAGCGCATCGATGCCGGCAACACCG
>DATINB010000387.1:0-1891 GCA_035474775.1 Luteimonas sp. | reverse complement strand
CCTGTCGTCGAGCATCCCCACCTCGATCGCGCTGATGACCGGGGTGGCCGGCATGCTGGTCTGCGGCGTGCTGAAGATGGACGAGGCCTACGCCGCCATCAACTGGAAGACGGTGTTCCTGATGGCGTGCCTGATCCCGCTGGGCTGGGCGATGGATTCCAGCGGCGCGGCGGCGTGGATCGCCGGCCACACCATCGAGGAGCTGCCCGACGGCATGCCGATCTGGCTGCTGGAGTTCTTCGTGGCGCTGCTGACCACGCTGTTCTCGCTCGCCATCAGCCACGTCGGGGCCACCATCGTGGTGGTGCCGCTGGCGATCAACTTCGCCCTGGCTGCGGGTGGCAACCCCACCGCCTTCGCGCTGATCGTGGCGCTGTCGGCGTCCAACAACCTGATGACGGCGTCCAACCCGGTGATCTCGATGATCACCGGCCCGGCCAGCTACAGCGCGCGCGAGATGTGGCGCATCGGCGGCCCGTTGTCGCTCGTCTACCTGCTGATCGTCGTCGGCATGGTCAACCTGCTGTTCTAGCGGCCCGCACCGGGACCTTCGCGCGTGGCCGGGGCATCGTCACCGCATGCGGCCAGTTCGACCTGGCCATCGCGGACCACGACCGCAACCGCACGCAGCGACTGGCCACGGCACGGGCCCGACACGCACAGGCCGGTCTCCGGCTCGAACCCTGCGCCGTGCACCGCGCAGACCAGCAGGCCGTCCCTGGAGAGCAGGAACTTCCCGGGCGCCCAGTCCAGTCGACGACCGGCATGCGGGCAGACATTGAGCCACCCGAGCACCGCCCGGCCGTCGGGCCTGCGATGCAGCACCAGCGATTCCGCTGTGCCATCCACGGGGGCCTCCACCTCGGCAAAGCCACCCGCCGCGATGTCGTCCAGCGCCATCAGGCGCATGGCAACCCGGCCAGGATTAACGCTTTGGTTACACCTCGCCGCATCGACGCACCGATACTCGACTGACACACCGACCCCATCTTGGCACGCCCATGTTCGTTCGCGGTTTCCGCTCCCTGCACGCCCACTTCGATGCCAATGGCCTCGGTGACCTGCTGTCGCCGCGCAAGCCGCGCAACCCGTTGCTGCGGGCATGCGTCGGACTGGTCGGCGTGGCGGTCCTGGCCGTGCTGCTGGTGGTCGGTCTGTTCGTGGGCGCGACGATGCTGGGTGGCGGCCTGGTGCGCCGGGCCTGGCAACGCCGCCGCTCCGCTGTCGACCGTGGTGGCGCTGGCGTGCTCGGCGCGGAATACCGCGTCCTGCGCAAGCCGGCCGTCCCGCTCGCGCGCTGAGCGCAGGCGCGGCGCGATGGGTTCCCGCCCGGGCTTGGCCTAGACTCGGCAGCCCTGCTGCAGGACCGCACGATGGCTTCCCCTCCCAATGCACTCGATCCGACCGGCGATGATGTCATCGCCGCGCACGCCGTCACCCGCCTTGCCGTGTCCGGGGGCGGCACCTTCCCGGTGCGCCGCGTGTACTGCGTGGGCCGCAATTTCGCCGACCATGCCCGCGAAATGGGTGCCAGCGCGCCGGCCTCGCGCAGCGAGCGCGGCGTGCCGGTGTTCTTCCTGAAGCCGGCGGACGCCGTGGCCACCGGCGGTGCGGTGGCCTACCCGCCGGGCACTTCGGACCTGCATCACGAGGTCGAGCTGGTGGTCGCGCTGGGCAGCGATGCCCCGGACGGCGTGCTGGACCCCGCGCAGGCGGCCACGCTGGTGTACGGCTACGCGGTGGGCCTGGACCTGACCCGTCGCGACCTGCAGGCCGCCGCCAAGGCCAAGGGGCTGCCATGGGACACCGGCAAGTCCTTCGACGAGGCAGCGCCGGTCGGTGTGCTGGTCCCGGCAGCCGCGGTCGGGGCGCTGGACGCGCGCGTGCTGTC
>DATINB010000386.1:0-2067 GCA_035474775.1 Luteimonas sp. | reverse complement strand
GTGGCCGAGGCACGCAACCTGGTCATCGATGCCGTGTTCGGTGGCATGTGGATCGCCGCGGTGGGGTTCAGCCTGGTGCCGAGTGCGCTGATCGTCTCCACGCTGGCGGTCGATCGCATCAGCGTGGGTGGATGGCGGCTGCTGCGTCGCTGCCTGCTGTTCATGGCGCTGGCGATGGCGCTGGTGTCCGCGCTTTGCGGATTCCCCCTGGCGCTGCAGAGCTCGATGACGGTGGTGCTGTGGTCGCTGCCGCTGATCCTGCTGTACCCGATCGCGACCAGCACCGCCTCGTTCCAGCTGGCGCGCCGCGTGCGCAAGCAGAACCGCCAGCTGGAGCGGTTGAATCGCATCGACCTGCTCACCGGTCTGCGCAACCGTCGACACCTGGAAGAGGTGGCCGGCGCGGAGCTGGCGCGCCACCTGCGCGCGCGGCGGCCGGCGGTGCTGCTGCTCATCGACATCGATGGCTTCAAGCAGGTCAACGACCGCCATGGCCACCTGGCGGGGGACGGCGTCCTGCGCTGCGTGGCCAAGGCTTTGCGCACCTCCATCCGCGAGATCGACACCGCCGCCCGCTACGGGGGCGACGAATTCGCCGTCCTGCTCACCGAGACCGACCGCCGCGCCGCGATGCTGGTCGCCGAGCGTATCCGCACCACATTCCTCGACATGCGCAGCGAAGCGGTGGCTGCACTGGGGTGCACGCTCAGCATCGGCCTTGCCGAAGCCGATCGCAGCCTGACCAGCACCGACGACTGGGTGCGCCGCGCCG
Source organism: Luteimonas sp. (assembly GCA_035474775.1). Classification (GTDB taxonomy): domain Bacteria; phylum Pseudomonadota; class Gammaproteobacteria; order Xanthomonadales; family Xanthomonadaceae; genus Luteimonas. The sequence goes on along the minus strand of DATINB010000386.1, from coordinate 1,295 downwards.
ATGCCTCGATGTACCAGGCCAAGGGATCGGGCGGCAACCGCGTGGAAACGGCCGTGGCCACCGGTTGAGCGGATCGTGCGCCGGGCCGTGGCCGGCGATCGCGCCGGTTCAGTCCGGCGCGCGGTCGGTCCGGTGGATCGGATACAGGTTGTAGCGCTCGTCCCACGCCGCGTGCCGGCGGTAGAAGAACTCCAGGCGCGCCCCGGCGTCGGCGGCGAAGGCGGGATCGTCGCGGAGGCGCTGCTCGAACGCAGCCCTGAGCGCCGGGTCGGCCGCGAGCATGCCGCGCGCCACCTCTTCGGCGACATAGGCCTCCATGTATTCCTTGCGCTCGAAGTGGTTGTTGAAGCCGCCCCATGCGGCGATCGAATCCGGCGCGCGGGGTTCCAGAAGCGCGATCGCCAGCCGCGCCCGGGGCTGGTCGATGGGGACGAACAGTGCGCCTGCCGCCAGGTCTCGGGTGTCCGCATGCCAGGTGCCGGCCATTTCCGCGCGCTGGTGGCCTTCGCTCGGCGAGCTGGCGAAGGTGACCGAGTCGGCCCTGAAGCTCTCCACCGCGAGCGCGGGGTACGCGCGCGGCAGCCGCCGGAAGCCGATTCCGTGCAGCGCGAGCTTCGGCGCCACGGTCGCGGCCAACATGGACGGGACCAGGTAGCCGCCCCGCGGCACGGTGACCTGCGCACCGGACACGATCTCGTCGCGCAGTGGCACCGTCCAGACCTGCGGGGTGTCCTCGTCGTAGCGCGTCATGGTGGCGCCGGAGATCGCCGAAGGCGTGCGCGTGTAGGCGTAGCCGCGGAACGCGACGGGGCGCGTGCGATCGGTCGCGGTGTAGTCGAGCGGGACGTCGTGTCCGCCGAGACGACCGGCGCGCACATCGGCCGCGCGGGCCTCAGCCACCCAGGCTGCGCCGGCATGCGCCGTCCGCTGCAGCACCGACAGCACGGCGTTGCGCGTGATGCGCACGCGCACCGGGTAGGTCTTCCAGGAATGCGTCTCCACCAGCATGGCGAAGCGGTTGCGCAGCGGGAAGTAGCCGGTGGAGAAGCGTGGCGGCGAGACGCCATCGACGAATCCCGACGCAGGGTTGTCCTCCTCCTCGAACGAAGGATAGAACGCCACCGGCAGTGATCCCTGTGCCGCCAGGTCGGCGACCACGCCATCGCGCAACCGGCGCCCGATCGGGCGCAGGGCGTCGTCGCCGGAGTACAGCGGTTCCACCTGCACCGAGATGTCGTGTTCGAACTTGGCGCCGTCGGTGGCGTGGAGATCGACGTAGACGATCGGATCCCACG
>DATINB010000385.1:0-6678 GCA_035474775.1 Luteimonas sp. | reverse complement strand
GATGCGCGCGCCCCGCTCGCTGCGCACGCGGTTGCTGGCCGCGCTGGCCATCGTGCTGTTCGCCGGATGGGTCGGCTGGTTCGCGTTGCAGTACGTGCAGATGTCCAAGCGCCAGTTCGGCGACATCGACGGCATGGTCCGCAACGTCGCCGAGCAGATCCTGCAGTCGCTCCCGCAGGACATCACCGGCGCGGCCCAGCAGCCGCGACGCTTCGCGCTCGATCTCGAGGAAAAGAAGACCCTGGGCAAGTTCGACATGCTCGCCTTCCAGGCCTGGGACCTCGTGGCCGGCCGGCGGCTGCTGTCCTCGCGCGCCGCCCCCGCGCAGTCGATGGTCCACGACTTCGCGGACGGCTTCACCTCGCAGTCCATCGATGGCGTGCCCTGGCGCGTGTACGCGGTGCGCGACCTGGGCGGCCGCGTGCAGGTGCAGGTGGGCATCCCCGAAGCCGCGGTGAAGATGGAGATCCGGCGCTGGTTCCGCAGCAGCCTGCGCACCGCGGGGGCCCTGTTGCTCACGCTCGGGCTGGCGGTCTGGCTGGTGATCGAATGGTCCCTGCGGCCGGTGGCCCGGTTGGGCGAGGCGCTCAATGCGCGCGCACCGCTGGATTTCGCCCTGCTGCCCGACACCGGCCTGCCGAGCGAGGTGGCGCCACTGGTGCAGGCGTTCAACCGACTGCTGGCACGGCTGGCGCAGGCGCTGCAGCACGAGCGCGAGTTCATCGGCGAGGCCGCGCACGAACTGCGCACGCCGCTGGCCGCGCTGCTGGCGCAGGCGCAGGTGCTGCAGCACGCCGGCGACCGCGACGAAGCGCGCGTGGCGCTGCACGAGCTGATCAGCGGCATCGAGCGCACCGCGCGACTCGCGCAGCAGCTGCTCGACGCGGCGCGGGTGGAGGCCGGTGGCGGCGTGCGCGCGATCGACCTGGACCTGGCGCTGGTCGCCGGCATGGTCGCCGACGAGTTCGCCCAGTTCGCTGCGCGCAACGGCCGCGCGCTGGACGTCGAACTGCACCACGCGCCGGTGCGTGGCGACATCGACGATCTCGGCATCCTGGTGCGCAACCTGCTGGACAACGCGCTGCGCCATGGTGGCCCCGGCACGCGGGTGCGCTTGACCACCGAGGTGGTCGTCGAGGGCGACGCGCGCGTCGCCCTGCTTCGCGTCCAGGACGATGGCCCGGGCATCGCCGAAGCCGACCGCGAGCGCGTGTTCGAGCGCTTCTACCGCGCCGGCGGCGGGCAGCGCGCGTCCGGTATCGGCATGGGCCTGTCGCTGGTGCAGCGCGTGGTTGCCGCGCATGGCGGCCAGGTGCGCTGCGTCGGTGGCATCGACGGACGCGGCTGCGGGATGGAGGTTCGGCTGCCGGCCCGGGTGCAGTCCTGATCCGGCCTGGTCCCGATCACCCCGTGTCGATCGGCGGCGCCGCGTGTCTGCTCAGCTGATCGCCCAACCTGAGCGCAAGACCTCGTGCAGCGCCGCCTGCGTGTCGCTGCCCGCCTTCGATGCACCACCTGCCCATGCAACGGCCAGCGCGCCCAGGAACAGGTCCCGCCCGTTGAGTGACGTGCGCGCCCTCCCGGCGCGTTGCGCCGCAGCCAGGAATTCATCGGTTGCCTCGATCAGGGTCTGGCAGGCCGGGCCCAGGGCGGAATCCGGCTGCATCCATGCCAGCCGCAGGGGCTCCGGCAGGCCGTCGTAGGCATTCATCCATCGGCCCAGTGCGCCGATCCAGGCGTCCAGCGCATGGCCGGCGTCGGGCTCCTGCGCGGTGAGCGTCGTACGTGTTTCCAGCAGCCCGGTGTAGTGCCGTTCCAGCAGCAGCGCGGCAAGCAGCGCATCGCGTGCCGGGAAGTGGCGGTACAGCGTGCCGGGGCCCACGCCCGCCCGCTTCGCGATGCTGTCCATCGACACGTTGAGCCCTTCCTCCTCGAACGCCCCGGCGGCCGCCTTGAGGATCTGGGCCCTGTTGCGGGTGGCATCGGCGCGGATGGGGCGCGGCTTCAACTCGGTGGACATTGCGATCTGGGTACCTCGCTTGATATCCGGAGAGTACCTCCATATAGTTCGTAGGCAAAGCGGAGGTGCTCTCCGCTTGCCTCGCAGGCGACGGACACCGCGCCGCACTCACGAAGAGGAATACCCATGAAAATCGGCATCATCGGCACCGGACACATCGGCAAGACCCTCGTCAGAACCCTCAGCGCGGCCGGCCACGAGGTCAGGGTCGCCAACTCGCGCGGCCCCGACACCATCGACGCCGAACTGCTGGCCAACGGCGCACAGGCCGCCACCACCGCGGCGGCGATGCAGCAGGCGGATGTGGTGATCCTGTCGATCCCGCTGCTGCGCCTGCGCGACATTGCGCCGCTGGTGCAGGCGCTCCCGCCCGACACTGTGGTCATCGACACGTCCAACTACTACCCCGTGCGCGACGGCACCATCGATGGGATCGAGGCCGGGCAGGTGGAAAGCCTCTGGGTGGCTGACGTTCTTGGCAGGCCGGTGGTCAAGGCCTGGAACGCGATCGGATCCGACTCGTTCGCCAGGAAAGGCCAGGCCGCCGGCAGCCCGGGACGGATCGCGATCCCGGTGGCCGCGGACGACGCGCGCGCCCGCGCCATCGGCATTGGCCTGGTCAATGACACCGGCTTCGACGGGTTCGATGCGGGTGGACTCGCGGACTCCTGGCGCCAGCAGCCGGGTGCGCCCGGTTACTGCACGGACCTCACGAGCGGAGACCTCGGCCCGGCGCTGGCCGCCGCGCAGCGCGAACGCCTGGCGAAGCGCCGCGACCTGGCGGTTGCCGTGATGCAGGAGCGTCTTGGGGACCCCACGACCAATCCGGATGCCGACTTCGGTGTGCGGCTCACGCGGGCGATCAACATGTGACGCGGCAGCCGCACCATCGTGGCCTAGTGCAATCACCCTGATCGCGCGACGGCTGGTGCCGTGCTGTCACGAAACACCCCTGTCTCGCGTCCTGGCCATGTCTCCGACGAGAATCCGCCATGGACGCCGCCACCACGCTGTTCCAATGCCACCGCGCGCGCCTGTTCGGGCTGGCCTACCGCATGCTCGGTACCCCGGCCGATGCCGAGGACGTGCTGCATGACGCCTGGCTGCGGCTGGGTGCGCAGGAGCTGGCCACGCTGGACGACCCCGAGGCCTGGCTGGTTACGGTGACCACGCGGCTTGCCCTGGACCGCCTGCGCCGCGCGCGCAGGGAGCGTGCGGACTATGTCGGACCGTGGCTGCCGGAGCCGATGGCGCCCGCCGACGAGCAGCCGGACGCCGCCATCGAACGCAGCGAATCGCTCACGCTGTCGTTCCTGCTGCTGCTGGAGCGGCTGGGCCCGGACGAGCGCGCCGCGTTCCTGCTGCACGAGGTGTTCGACTACAGCCACGCCGAAGGTGCGGCGATCCTCGGCATCACCGAGGCCACGTGTCGGCAACGCGTGCACCGCGCCAGGGCGCGCGTGCGCGAGGGCCGGCCGCGTTTTCGCGTGGACGCCGCCGTCCAGCAGCGCCTGCTGCAGCGGCTGGTCACGGCGATGGCCGAGCCTTCGCTGGACGCGCTGCGTGCCCTGTTCGCCGAGGACGCCGTCCACATCGCCGACGGCGGCGGCCTTGCCAGTGCGACGGTGCGCCCGGTGCACGGGGGCGAGCGCATCGCGCGGCTGTACCTGCAGCTGGCGCGCAACCTGCGCGGCCCGGCGCTGCGCTACGAACCGGCGACGCTCAACGGCGCGCCGGCAGTGCTGCTGCGCGATGGCGATGCACTGCTGACCGCGATGTGGATCGAGTGCGACGGCGCGCGCATCACCGCGATCCACACCCTGCGCCACCCCGGCAAGCTGGCGCGGCTGCTGGCGGTCACGAATTCCGGCGCGCCTGCGTCCTTGCACTGAAGCGGCCACTCCGGCCGCCCATGCAAGGAGCTTCGCCATGACCCGTTTTTCGATCCAGCACCACTACGCCGCCCTGCAGCCGCTCATCGCCCTCACCGAGGGCATCCAGGCCGCAGGGCGTCTGGAACCCGCGCTCGCCGAACTGGTGCTGATGCGCGTCTCGCAGATCAACGGCTGCGCCTTCTGCCTCGACATGCACAGCAAAGATGCGCGCGCCGCCGGCGAGACCGAACAGCGGTTGCACCTGTTGCCGGCGTGGCGCGAAACGCGCCTGTACAGCGCGCGCGAGCGGGCCGCACTGGCGTGGGCGGAGGCGCTGACGACGCTGGGCTCGGCGGACGCGGTGCCGGACGCGCTGTACGCGGAGGTGCGTGGGCAGTTCGAGGAAGCCGCGCTGGTGGACCTGACGCTGGTGGTGGTGGCGATCAACGGCTTCAACCGCCTCAACATCGCCGCACGCACCGTCGGCGGCAGCTACAAGCCGGCAGCGCACTGAGCCCACGCCCTCACTTCAGCCCGCGATGCTCCAGCAACGGCTCCACGCTGGGCTCCTTGCCGCGGAACGCGCGGTACGCCGTGCCGAGGTCGCGCGAATGCCCGATCGACAGCACCTTGTCGCGGAACACCTGCCCGTTGGCGCGCGTCAGCCCGCCGTTCTCGCGGAACCACTGGAAGGCGTCGTGGTCCAGCACCTCGGCGCCGAAGTAGGCGTAGTAGCCGGCCGCATAGCCGCCGCCCCAGATGTGGCTGAAGTAGTTGGTGCGGTAGCGCGGCGGCACCGCCGGCATGTCGACCTTGTACCGGGCTAGCGCCTCGCGCTCGAAGGCGTCGACGTCCTTCTTGGCGGCGTCCGCCGGCAGCGTGTGCCAGGCCATGTCCAGCAGCGCCGCCGACAGGTATTCGGTGGTGGCGTAGCCCTGGTTGAAGGTGCGCGCCTTGACGATCTTGTCGACCAGCGCCTGCGGCATCGCCGTGCCGCTTTCGTGGTGTTTCGCGTAGTTGGCGAACACCTTCGGGTCCAGCGCCCAGTGCTCGTTGAACTGCGAGGGGAACTCCACGAAGTCGCGCGGCGTGTTGGTGCCGGCCACGCTCGGGTAGGTGGTCTTCGAGAAGATGCCGTGCAGCGCGTGGCCGTACTCGTGGAACAGGGTGGTCACGTCGTCCCAGCTCAGCAGCGCCGGCTGGCCGGTTGCGGGCTTGGCGAAGTTCTCGACGTTGTAGATCACCGGGATGTCGCCGGTCAGGCCGTTCTGCTCCACGAAGTTGCCCATCCAGGCGCCGCCCTGCTTGCTCTCGCGCTTGAACGGGTCGAGGTAGAACAGCGCCAGCTGGGTGCCGTCGGCGTCGAGGATGTCGAACACGCGCACGTCGGGGTGGTACGTGGGCAGGTCGGTGCGTTCCTTCGCGGTGATGCCGTACAGCTGCTGGGCGGCGAAGAACACGCCGTCCTTCAGCACGCGGTCGAGCTCGAAGTAGGGCCTGATCTGCGCTTCGTCGAGGTCGTACTCGGCCTTGCGCACCTGCTCGGCGTAGAAGTCCCAGTCGGCGGCGCCGGCCTGGAAGCCGCCGCCCTGGGCGTCGATGACGGCCTGGATCTTGGCCAGCTCCGCGCGGGCGCGGGCAGTGGCGGCGGGCACGGTGTCGGTGAGCAGCTTGAGCGCCGTCTCGGGAGTGACCGCCATCTGGTCGGCGATGGTGTACGCGGCGTAGTTGGGGAAGCCCAGCAGCTGCGCCTTGCGCGCGCGCAGTTCGGCCAGGCGCTGGATGGTGGCGCGGGTGTCGTTGCCGTCGCCCTTCTCGGCGCGCTGCAGCGACGCGGCCATCACCTGCTGGCGCAGCGCGCGGTCCTTCAGCGAAGCCAGCACCGGCTGCTGGCTGGTGTTCTGCAGGGTGAGCAGCCACTGCCCGCCCTTGCCGGCGGCCTTGGCGGCATCGGCCGCGGCGGCGATGGCGGCGGCGTCGAGGCCATCGAGCCTCGCGACGTCGTCGACGAACACGCCGCCGGCGTTGCCGGCATCCAGCAGCTTCTTGGAGAACGCGGTGGTCAGCGAGGACTCCTCGCTGTTGAGCGTGCGCAGTTCGGCCTGCTTCGCCGCATCGAGTTCGGCACCGGCGCGCACGAAGTCGTCGTGGGTGTGCTCGAGCACGGTGAGCTGCTCGGGCGTGAGGCCCAGCTGCGCGCGTCGGTCATGCAACGACTTGACCCGTGCGAACAGCGCCGGGTCGAGGTGGATGGCGTCGCCGTGCTCGGCCAGCTTCGGCGCCAGCGCTTCCTCGGCCGCCTGCAGGGTTTCGTTGGTGTTGGCCGAGGTCATGGCGAAGAAAGTCGAGGTGGCGCGGGTCAGCAGCGCGCCGCTGCGTTCCATGGCCTCGATGGTGTTGGCGAAGGTCGGCGCCTCGCGGTTGTCGGCGATCGTCCGCACCTCGGCGAGGTGCTGGCGCATGCCGGCCTCGATCGCCGGCTGGTAGTGACTGTCCTGGATGCGGTCGAACACCGGTGCCTGGAACGGCAGCGTGCTGGCGACGAGCAGCGGGTTCTGGCCCTGTGCGGGTGCGGTGGCGGCGGGCGTTGTCTGGGGCATGGGGGACTCGTTGGCGGCGACGTCGCTGGCGCCCAGCGCCAGGGCGATCGCGGAGGACAACAGCAGCGTGTGCAGCATAGGGGGTGCTCCGGTGGGCAGGGCCATGGGCCCCAACCCGCCAATCCTGCGCCGTTGCCGGTCGGCTGGGACGTGCCGATCGGCAGGGATGCCCGGGACGCGGGCA
>DATINB010000384.1:0-5188 GCA_035474775.1 Luteimonas sp. | reverse complement strand
CTTGACCTTGACCACGTCGCCTTCCTTGAGCTTGTCGGAGACCTTCTCGACGCGCTCGTTGGAGATCTGCGAGACGTGCACCAGACCGTCCTTGCCGGGGGAGATGGTCACGAACGCGCCGAAGTCCATCAGCTTGACGACCTTGCCCTCGTAGATCCGGCCCGGCTCGACGTCGGAGGTGATCTGCTCGATGCGCGCCTTCGCGGCCTGGCCGGCGGCGGCGTTGACCGAGGCGATGGTGATCGTGCCGTCGTCCTGGATGTCGATCTGGGTGCCGGTTTCCTTGGTGATCGCCTGGATGACCGAACCGCCCTTGCCGATGACTTCGCGGATCTTGTCGGGGTGGATCTTGATCGTGATCAGGCGCGGCGCGAAATCGCTCAGCTCCGGACGCGGCGCGGTCAGCGCGTGCGCCATTTCGCCGAGGATGTGCAGGCGGCCTTGCTTGGCCTGGGCCAGCGCGGCTTTCATGATCTCTTCGGTGATGCCCTGGATCTTGATGTCCATCTGCAGCGCCGAGATGCCCTTTTCGGTACCGGCGACCTTGAAGTCCATGTCGCCCAGGTGATCTTCGTCGCCGAGGATGTCGGACAGCACGACGTAGTCGTCGCCTTCCTTGACCAGGCCCATCGCGATGCCGGCGACCGGTGCCTTGATCGGCACGCCCGCGTCCATCAGCGCCAGCGAGGAACCGCAGACCGACGCCATCGACGAGGAACCGTTCGACTCGGTGATCTCCGACACGACGCGGATGGTGTACGGGAACTCTTCCATCGTCGGCATGACGGCGAGCACGCCGCGCTTGGCCAGACGGCCGTGGCCGATCTCGCGACGCTTCGGGCCCATCATGCGGCCGGCTTCGCCCACCGAGTAGGGGGGGAAGTTGTAGTGGAACAGGAAGTGCTCCTTGTACTCGCCGGCGACCGCGTCGATCACCTGCCCATCGCGGGCGGTACCGAGGGTCACGGCGACGATCGCCTGCGTCTCGCCGCGGGTGAACAGCGAGGAGCCGTGCACGCGCGGCAGGATGCCGACGCGGCTGGCGATCGGGCGCACGGTGTCGAGCGCGCGGCCGTCGATGCGGACCTTGGTCTTCAGGACCGAGTCGCGCATGGTCTGGTATTCCTGCTCGCCGAACTCCTTGGACAGCTCGTTCGACGTCCAGGCGTTGGCTTCGGCGTGCGGCGCCAGCGCGTTGAGGATCGCCTTCTTGACGCTGGAAATGGCGTCCTTGCGCTCGAGCTTGTCGCGCACCTGGAAGGCCGCGGACAGCTGCTCGCCGACCGCGGTGCGGATGGCGGAGACGATGCCCTCGTTGGCGGCCGGGGCCGACCACTCCCAGCGCGGCCGGCCGGCTTCGGCGACCAGCTCGTTGATGGCGGCGATGGCCACCTGCATCTGCTGGTGGCCGAACATCACCGCGCCCAGCATCACGTCCTCGGAGAGTTCCTTGGCTTCGGACTCGACCATCAGCACGGCGCCCGCGGTGCCGGCGACCACGAGTTCGAGTTCGGAATCCTTGAGCTCGGACACCGTCGGGTTCAGCAGGTACTGGCCACCCTTGTAGCCGACCTTGGCGGCACCGATCGGGCCGTCGAACGGTGCGCCCGACAGCGACAGCGCCGCGGAGGCGCCGATCAGCGCCAGCACGTCGCCGTCCACTTCGGGGTTCATCGACATCACGGTGGCGATGATCTGCACTTCATTGCGGAATCCGTCCGGGAACAGCGGGCGGATCGGGCGGTCGATCAGGCGCGAGATCAGCGTCTCCTTCTCGGTCTGGCGGCCCTCGCGCTTGAAGAACCCGCCGGGGATGCGGCCACCGGCGTAGAACTTCTCCTGGTAGTCGACGGTCAGCGGGAAGAAGTCCTGCCCTTCGCGGGCGCTGCGGTTGGCCACGGCGCTGACCAGCAGCACGGTGCCTTCGCACGACACCATCACCGCACCGCCGGCCTGGCGCGCGATCTCGCCGGTCTCGAGCGTCACCTGGCGGCTGCCGTACTGGAAGTTCTTGGTCACTTTTGCCACGTTGGAATTCCTCGGTTGACTCGTTCGATGAACCGGCCGGGACCCATGCCCCGCCGGGGTGGCGCCAGGCGCCAGAAAAAACCGCGGCGCATTTCTGCGCCGCGGTGGGGACGGGTTACCTGCGCAGGCCGAGCTTCTCGATCAGCGCCTTGTAGCGTGCGACATCCTTGCGGTGCAGGTAGTCGAGCAGGCTGCGGCGGCGGTTGACCATCATCAGCAGGCCGCGCCGGCTGTGGTGGTCCTGCTTGTGGGTCTTGAAGTGCTCGGTGAGATGGACGATGCGGCCGGTGAGCAGGGCCACCTGCACCTCGGGAGACCCGGTGTCGTTCTCGCCGCGCTTGTGGTCCTGGATGATCTGGTTGGTATCGATGGTCATGCGTGCCTCTGGGTGATGCGTGGCCTGCAGGAATCCGGGCGTGCCCCGGAAGGGACAGGCACGGGCACCGCGGGGCCCGCCGTCTGCTGGGAATCGACGCGGTCGCGTCGTGGGAACGTGCTGGAAAAGCCGCGGAATTGTAGCGCCTGCGGTGGGACCGGACAAGGCGCCCGCGGCCTCAGCCGGGGTGCACGGGGACGGGCCCAGGTTGGGAGCAGGCCCAGGCGAACAGGCGCTGCGGCCGCAGCTGGCCATCGCCATCGACCTCGCCAAGACCCAGCGCGCGCCCGTCGACGTCCATGATCGCCACCTCGCCACGCGCCGCGAACCCGCCCGGCACCGGCTGCCCGAACGCGAGGCGTGCCGCCTGCGCGCGGCTGACCTCGACGCGCATCCAGGCCGCCATGCCCGCCTCGATCGGCAGCAGGCAGGCCTCGAGGCTGCGGTCGCCGCGTTCAGCCAGCGCCTGCAGGTCGCCCAGCGTCCACAGCCGCGGATCGCGGAACGGGTCCACCCACAGCCGCCGCAGTTCGGTGACGTGCGCGCCACACCCGAACGCCTCGCCCAGTTCGCGGACCAGGCTGCGCACGTAGGTCCCCGAGCCGCATTCCACGTGCAGGCGCAGCAGGGGCCCGGCCTCGCCCTGCAGGCCGTCCAGCAGGTCGGCGGCGGCGCGCAGTTCGAAGCGGTGCACGTCGACCGGGCGCGATTCGACCTCCACGTGCTCCCCGCGCCGCGCCTTGGCGTACAGCGGCTCGCCGCCGCGCTTGAGCGCGGAGTACACCGGCGGGCGCTGTTCGATGCGCCCGGTCAATGCACGCAGGGCGGCGTCGATGGTCGGGATGTCGAGCAGGGGGACCGGGCGCTCGCGCAACGCCTCGCCGTCGGCATCGTCGGTGTCGGTGACCACGCCGAGCCGTGCGACGGTGTCGTAGGCCTTGCGTGCGCCGAGCAGGCCGCCGGCGATCTTGGTCGCCTCGCCGAAGCACACCGGCAGCAGGCCGGTGGCGAGTGGATCCAGGCTGCCGGTGTGCCCGGCCTTGTCGGCGCGGAACAGATGGCGCACCCGTTGCAGGGCCTGGTTGGAACTCAGCCCGCGCGGCTTGTCGAGCAGCAGGATGCCGTCGAGCTTGCGGAGGCGATCACGGGTGCGCACCTGCGGCTTGCGTACGCGACGCACCGCAGGCGGCGGAGACGGCCGCGGGGCGTCGCCATCGTGATCGTCGGTGGACATGCGGGCGACGCGACCGGGACCGACGCCTGCCGTGTCAGGCAGGCCCGGTTCCGGAAACGTCCCGCGGAGACGGCGCATCCGTGCCGTCATCGCCGTCCGCGCCGGGATCCGGCACGCCGTCCCCCGCCCCGTCCGCCAGTTCAGGCAGGCCGCGCAGCAGGTTGTCGATGCGCTCGCCGCGGTCCACCGAATCGTCGTACTGGAAGTGCAGTTCGGGCACGTGGCGCATCTTCACCGAGTGCGCGAGCCGGTAGCGGACCTCGTGGGCCACGGCCTTGAGGCCCTTCATGGCCTCCTCGGCACGCTCCGGCTGCAACGCGGTCACGAACACCTTGGCATGGGCCATGTCGCGCGTGACCTCGACATCGGACACGCTGACCGAGGGCAGGCCATGCGCCTGCACGGCCTCGCGCACCAGGGTGCCCAGCTCACGGCGCAGCTGCGCCGAGACCCGGTCGGTGCGATGGAACGACTTCTGCGCCATTACAGCGTGCGCTGCACTTCGACGCGCTCGAAGCACTCGATCTGGTCGCCCGGCTGCACGTCGTTGTACGCCTTCACGCCGATGCCGCACTCGGTGTTGACGCGCACCTCGTCGACGTTCTCCTTGAAGCGGCGCAGCGATTCCAGCTCGCCCTCGAAGACCACGGTGTTGTCGCGCAGCACGCGGATCGGCTTGTTCCGCCGCACCACGCCCTCCACCACCATGCAGCCCGCGACCGCGCCGAACTTGGAGCTGCGGAACACGTCGCGCACTTCCGCGGTGCCGATGATGTCCTCGCGGATCTCGACGCCCAGGATGCCCGACGCGACCTGCTTCACCTGGTCGATGACGTCGTAGATGATCGAGAAGTAGCGGAGGTCGACCCCATTGGCCTCGACCACCCTGCGCGCCGAGGCGTCGGCACGCACGTTGAAGCCGATGATGGTGGCCTTGGAGGTGGCCGCCGAGTTGGCGTCGGACTCGGTGATGCCGCCCACGCCGGAGCCGATGACGTTGATGCGGATGGCATCGGTGGTCAGCGCCGTCAGCGCCTCGCGCAGCGCCTGCACCGAACCCTGCACGTCGGCCTTGATGATCAGCGGCAGGCTGAGCTGGCCTTCGGCCTGGCCCATCTGCGCCATGATGTCTTCCATGCGGTTGCCCGGCACGCCGACCAGGCGCGACTCGCGGCGCTTGTGCTCGCGCTGCTGGGCCACTTCCTTGGCCAGGCGCTCGTCGGCGACCACCACGAAGTCGTCGCCGGCATCGGGCACGCCCGACAGCCCGAGCACCTGCACCGGGATCGAGGGGCCGGCGCTCGCCACCTGCGCGCCGGTCTCGTCGAACAGCGCGCGCACGCGGCCGTACTGCGTGCCGCACACGAGGTAGTCGCCCTTCTGCAGGCGGCCCTGCTGCACGAGCACGGTCGCGACGGGGCCGCGGCCCTTGTCGAGCGCCGATTCGATCACCACGCCGGTGGCGCGTGCATCCACGACGGAACGCAGTTCCATCACTTCGGCCTGGATCAGGATGGCGTCGAGCAATGCATCGATGCCCTCGCCCGTCT
>DATINB010000383.1:0-11231 GCA_035474775.1 Luteimonas sp. | reverse complement strand
TGGAGCAGACGCTGGCCGCCGAGCAGTACGACAAGTGCGTACGCGTGCGGCCCGGCAGCGGGGAGATGGTCGATTTCGCGATCCGTCTGCCGGGGCGCGGCGAGGACGACACGCCGGTGTGGCTGCCCGTGGACTCGAAGTTTCCGCGCGAGGACTACGAGCGGCTGCTCGATGCGCAGGACAAGGGCGACATCGAGGCCATGAAGACCTGTGCCACCCAACTGGAGCGGGCGATCAAGCTGCAGGCACGGTCGATCTGCGAGAAGTACGTGGTGCCGCCGCACACCACCGATTTCGCGGTGATGTTCCTGCCCACCGAGGGCCTCTACGCCGAGACCATCCGTCGCGCCGGGCTGGTCGACCTGCTGCAGCGCGAGCATCGCGTCGTGCTGGCCGGCCCCACCACCTTCACCGCGCTGCTCAACAGCCTGCAGATGGGCTTCCGCACGCTGGCGATCGAGAAGCGCTCGAGCGAGGTCTGGAAGGTGCTCAGCTCGGTGAAGAGCGAGTTCGGCAAGTTCGCGACGGTCCTGGAAAAGGCCACCGGCCAGCTCGAGGGCGTCCAGAAGACCATCCAGCAGGCCGGCGTCCGCACGCGCGCCATCGAGCGCCAGCTGAAGAAGGTGGAGACCCTGCCCGGGCAGGACGCCGTCGTGCCACCGCTGCTGCTGGATGGCGGCATCGACGACGAGAGCTGACGGGCAGCGGGCGAGTGGCTCAGCGCCCCGGCACCATCGGCATGGCATCCGCCGGCACGGTCGGGTTGGTCTCGTCTTCCAGCAGGTAGTCCGGCAGCGCCTCGCCGTCCTCGCGCTTGGGGTCGCCGAAGATCTGGTAGTTGCGGCGCTGGGTCCAACCGTCGCGGAACAGCGCGTACTCGTCGGTGGCGCCGGCGCGCAGGCCGTCCAGCGGCAGCAGCTGCACGCGGGTGTCGACCAGCTGCAGGCCCTGCAGGAAGTAGCGCACGTTGTCCTCGTCCACCTGGCGGATCGGCGACATCGGCGCGTCGCCGACCAGGCCGAAGGTGTCGCGCACGGTGCGCGGCCCGAACAGCGGCAGCTCCACGTAGCGCGAGTTGCGCCAGCCCCAGACGCCCAGCGTCTGCCCGAAGTCCTCGCTGCGGTTGGGGATGCGGAAGCGGGTGGCGGGGTCGAAGATGCCGGCCACGCCGAGGGTGGTGTTGACCAGGAAGCGGCCCACCGACTGCCCGGCCTGCGCCGGCTTGCCCTGCAGCAGCGCGTTCACCGCGCTCACCGGCTGGCCGAGGTTGTTGAAGAAGTTGCCCACGCCCAGCCGCACCGGCCGCGGCACGACGGCCACGTAGGCCTGCGCCAGCGGCTTGGCGATGGCGCGGTCGACCACGTTGTTGAAGGCGTGCACGCGGCGGTTGAAGGGTTCCCACGGGTCGTAGCTGGTGGGCATCTGCGCCGGGGCCGGCAGCGTGGGGTCGGCGATCGGGTCGTACAGCGCGCCATACAGCGCGTCGTAGTCGAGCTCGGCCTGGGTGCGGCCGTCCGCGACGGCCGGGTCGCCGGCAGCCGGGGCGGTGCCGGTTGCCGCGGCGGTGTCCGGTGCATCCGCAGGCGCAGGCGCACCGGACTGGATGTCGGCCGCGATGGCACCGGTAGCGGCGGCACCGGAATCCGGCGCCGCGAGGGCGTCCGGGTTGTCGACGTCGGCGGCAGTCGCCGTGGTGGATGCGTCGGTGGCCATGGTCGCCGGCGGAGCATCGCCGCGGGTGGTCGCGCCACCGGCGCAACCGGACAGGCCCAGTGCAATGGCCAGCGCCAGCACGAGTGGAGTGGACGGAACGGAACGCTGCGGTCGGCTCATGGCGCCAGTCTGTAGAAGAAGGGGAGCGGCGTCAGGCCGCGAACGCGAGCGCGTCGTCGAGACGATACGCAACGCACAGTTCCACGAGGCCACGCGGCGAACCGACCACCACCATCGGGCCGACCTGGGTGCGCGCGGCCAGTTCCGACAGCATCGCCAGGCCGGCGCTGTCGACGATCTCGACCGCACCCAGGTCCAGTCGCGCGATGCCGGCTTCGGCCTGCACGCGCGGCCACAGGCCGGGCACCGCGTCTCGCGTCAGCGCGCCGCTGAACACCAGCGCGTCGCCGTCGCGGCGGACGCCCGACTCAGTTGGTGTCGGCATCGGCCTGCACGCGGCCGGCGCGCAGGTCGGCGGCCACCTGCTTGATCGACTTGCTGGCCAGCTCGCCGTCGAACTGCTGGCGGAAGGTCTGCACGAACGACACGCCTTCCACCATCACGTCGAACACCTTCCACGTGCCACCGCTCTGGCGCATCAGGTAGTCCACCGGGATCGGCTCGCCGCCGCTGCGCAACAGCTCGCTCGACACCTTGACGCCGATGCCGCGCGGCAGCGGGGTCTCGGACTTCACGCGCACGCGCAGCTGGCTGTTGAAGTCGAGCAGCGAGGAGCCGTAACGCTGCATCAGGTTCTCGGCCAGCGCGTCGGCGAACAGCTTGACGTCGGCATCGGCGGCGCCGCGGCCGTGGCGGCCCAGCACCTGCCGCGCGGAGTAGTCGCGGTCGAAGATGGTGTTGAACTCGGAGTTGATGAAGGCGCGCAGCTTGCTGCGGTCGGCGGTGAACTCGGCGCGGCGGCTTTCCAGGGTGGAGAGCACGCGCTGGCTGTTGGACAGCACCAGCTGGCTCGGCGAGCCCTGGGTGGTGGCGGCGGCGGTCTGCTTCGGTGCCGGCGGCGCCTTCTGCGCGAGCGCGAGGCCCGGCGAGGCGGCGAGCACGAGGGAGGCGAGGACGAGCGAGAGGGCGGTACGGGTCATGGCGTGGGTTCCGTGGGGGACGGGGAATCGGGGGTTGCGGACGCGGGAGCATCCGCGGCGGCAGGTGATGCCGATGGAACGGTCGCGGTCGCGGCTTCGTCGCCGGCTGCAGGGGCATCGCCAGCGGGCGGGGCACTTCCGCTGTCGGCGGCACCACCACCGGCTGCGGCATCGCCGCCGGCCCCGCCACCGAACATGTACTTGCCGACCATCTGGATCAGGTCGACCGCGGGCTGGGTGTACACCAGCTCCTCGCCGGGCTTCAGCACCTCGACGTCGCCGCCTGGCTGCAACCCGACATAGCTCTCGCCCAGAAGCCCACCGGTCAGGATGCCGGCCGAGGTGTCGATCGGGATCTCGCGGTAACGGTTGTCGATCGCCAGGGTCACGATGGAGTCGAACTTGACCGGATCAAGGGTGATCCCGGAGACCTGGCCGATGGTCACGCCACCGATCTTCACCGGCGCCATCGGCCGCAGCTGCCCGAGGTTGGTGAAGCGCGCCTTGAGGTCGTAGCTGTCGCGCGAGAAGCCGAACTTGCCGTTGGTGGACGCCACCGCCAGCACCAGCAGCGAAGCCAGCGACAGCAGCAGGAAGGCACCCACCGCGAATTCGAGACCTGGACCGCGTGGCCGTGAAGCGGCTGCTCGTGTGCCGGCTGGCCTTGAATCGGATGAAGCCATGATCTGTCACCTCTGCGGCGCGCATCGCGCCGCGTTGTGGAAAGTCAGCGGAACAGCATCGCCGACAGGATGAAATTGAACATCAGCACCAGCAGCGAGGCGTTCACCACCGCGCGCGTGGTGGCGATGGAGGTGCCCTCGATGGTCGGCTCCGCGTGGTAGCCCACGTACGAGGCCACCAGCGCCGCGGTGCCGCCGAACACCGCCGACTTCAGGAACGCCGGCAGGAAGTCGTCGCGGAAGTCCACGCTGTCGCGCAGCACCTGCCAGAACGTGCCGTTCTCGATGCCCAGCACCTGCACGCCCTCGAACCAGCTGGCGGTGAGTGCGAAGCTGACGAAGATCGCGGTCAGCAGCGGCACGGTCAGCACCGCTGCCCAGAACCGCGGCGCCACGGCCTTGGCCACCGGGTCGATGCCCATCAGGCCCAGCGCGGTGATCTGGTCGGTGGCGCGCATCAGCCCGAGTTCGGCGGCGATCGAGGAGCCGGCGCGGCCCACGAACAGCAGCGCGGTCAGCACCGGTGCCAGCTCGCGGTACAGGCCCAGCCCGATCAGCACGCTGACCTGGTTGGAGGCGCCGTAGGTCTCCAGCGCGCGGAAGCCCAGCAGGGTCAGCGACAGGCCCACGAAGGCGCCGCCCACCGCGATGATCGGCAACGAACGCGCGCCGATCTTGTAGATCTCGCGCAGCAGCTCGGTGAAGAAGTCGGCGGTGGGCGTCGACGCGCGCAGCACCGACAGCGAGAACAGGCCGGCGCGGCCGAGCGAGCGGATGGCTTCCATCAGGCCGCCTCCTGCCGCGCCACCGCATCGAACGCGATCGGGCCGTCCGGCTCGCCGCGCAGGAACTGCAGCACCAGCGGGTCGGTGGTGGCGTCCAGTTCCGCCGGCGTGCCCGAGAACACGATGCGTCCGTTGGCGATCACCACCGCGCGGTCGGCGATCGGGAGCGTCTCGTGCACGTGGTGGGTCACGATGATGCTGGTCATGCCCAGGCTGGCATTGAGCCGCGCGATGAGGCTCATGATCACGCCGGAGGCGATCGGGTCCAGCCCGGTCAGCGGCTCGTCGTAGATCATCAGCGGCGGATCCAGGGCGAGCGCGCGCGCGAGCGCTACCCGGCGCGCCATGCCGCCGGAGAGCTCGCGCGGGTACAGGTCGCCGGCGGCGCGCAGGCCCACCGCGTGCAGCTTCATCGCCACCAGCTGGGCGATCACCGGCTTCGGCAGCTTCGTGTGCGTGCGCAGCGGCAGGCCGACGTTCTCGGCAGTGGTCAGGTCGGTCAGCAGGCCGTTGCCCTGCAGCAGCACGCCGATGCTCTTGCGCAGTTCCAGCAGGTCGCGGCGCCGATGCGGCAGCGGCGCGCCCAGGACTTCGACGGTGCCGGCGGCGGGTAGCAGCTCGCCGGTCAGCGCCGCCAGCAGCGTGGACTTGCCGCTGCCCGACGGGCCCAGCACTGCAGTGATGCTGCCGCGCGGCACCACCAGGTCGATGTCGGACAGGATGGCGCGGCCACCGCGTTCCAGGCGCACGCCTTCCAGCTGTACGGCGGTCGCTGGCGATGTCGGGCTGGCAGCAGGCATGGAAGGCTTCGCAGTGGGGCCGGCGGCGCCAGGAGGCGCCGAAGGCAGAATGGCGCGCCGCGCCTGAACGGGTCGCGAGTCTCTGTACCGTCCGGTACAGGAAGTATCACCGATCGCCGGGCCGCCTGCATCGTCCTGGCTCATCTGCCCGACCTGGCACGCAACCAACGTCCGCGAATCAGGAATTCGCAAATGACGAAACGCGGGATGAACGCATTGACCGGGGTTTGGGGCGGTGACGCCGCTGCGCGGCCCCGCTAGGGTCATCCCCAGCTGATTGCCAGGCGCTCGGCTCTGCACCATGCGCCAATCTGCGCACACCTGCGCCCCCCGTGGAGAGTCCCGTGCACCCGACCATCGACAGTGGTTCCCCCGGCTACGTGCCGCCGCCGCCGCCGCCGACCCCACCGGCGCTGGCCGAGGCCAATGGCTACGAGGCCGGGCGCACGGTCGAGGCGATGTCGCCGGAACAGCAGGCCACGCTCGCGACCGAAGTCGAGGCGATGCCGGTCGCCACGCGCGAGGACTTCGCCAACAACCTCGCCGCCAAGCTCGATGCCGACCAGCTGCAGCAGCTGGTCCCGGTGTTCGGGCAGGAGACGCTGCTCGCCGCGGTGCAGACCCGCAGCCCGGCGTCGGTGCGCGAGACCTTCGAGCAGGCCAACGGGGCGGCGCCGGCCGCCACGCCGACGGTGGCGCCGTCGGGCCGCAGCGACGAGGCGCAGGTGGCGGCGGCCAAGGCCGACTATGCCGACCAGGTCGACGGCCAGGGCATCCTGTCGCAGCACGCCCTCGGCGACCTGATGACCGCCAACGCCGGCGACCCGGCCTACCTGGCCGAGCTGGTCGGCATCGCGCGCGAGGACGGCGTGCTCGAGCAGGCCGTCAGCACCATGGGCGGCTCGCTGTTCGAGAAACAGGACGGCGAATACGTGGTCAACAACGACAACGCGTCGTTCGATGCCGACGCCCGCCGCGAAGCCTTCGCGCTGTCCATCGGCGCGGCCATCGATCGCGGCACCATGACCGAGGCCGACCTGCGCACGCTGGCCACCGGCGGCAGCGGCTGGGTGGACGTGGCCACGCGTGCCGGCGTGGGCCAGGTCGGCGTGACCGACGCCTCGCAGCAGGCGGGATGGACGCTGGACGACCGCGTCGAGAGCTACCAGGGCGCGCGCGACGACGTGCAGAAGCTCGACGAGGAGCTGGCCGGCATGCTCGCCGAGGCCGGCCCGATGACCGGGGAGCAGCAGGCGGCGTTCGTCAACGCGTTCCGCACCGATCCCGAGCACGCGCCCACCTATGAAGGGCTGACCACGGCCACCTCGGCGCTGACCAGCTATGTCACCAGCAACCGCGCCGCCGTGCTCGATGCGGCGGTGCGCGATCCGGAGGTGGCCGGCCTGGTACGCGACGCCCTGGCCGGCATGGCCGCCGGGGGCCGTGGCGAGGAAGCCATCGCCCTGCTGACCGAGATCAACGCCGGTGGCGAGACATCCGCGCTGGCGCAGGCGTTCGCGGGCTTCGACGAACTCTCCGGGCAGGTGCTCGAGGACGCCGCGTCCTCGGCCATGACCCAGCTGCTGGAGCGCAACAACGGCGACGGCTCGGCCGCCGCGGCGCAGTTCCAGTCGCTGATGCTGGGCCTGGTGCAGGCGGTGCCGGCCTATGCCGGGGTCAAGGATTTCCAGCTCGGCAACAGCTTCCTGAAGGCGGCCAACGCCGGCGACGTGCGTGCCATGCAGGTGTACCTGCAGGAGTTCGACGGCAAGTCGCCGATGATCCGCGCGTTCGGCGCGGCGGGCATCGTCGCCGGCGCGGTGGGTGCGGTGAACGCCGGCACCAACGACGACTACGTCAACATGATCGGCGGCTTCGCGCAGTCGGGCGAGAACGCCGCGCGCATGGTGGCCGGCACCATGACCAGCGTCGCCGCGGTGGGCGAGGCCGCGCAGGCCGGTGGCCGCTTCGCCGGCTTCGCCGCCAAGCTCGCGCCCGGCCTGGGGCTGATCGCCAACGGCGCGTCGCTGGTCAACAGCATCGATCGCGCGGCGGAGGGCAACCCCGGCTACGCGGTGGCGGCATTCGGCGACGTGCTCGGCATCCTCGGCAGCGCCATCGAGCTCACCCCGGCGGCGCCGGCGGGCTTCGTGGTGTCCGGCATCGGCGCCGTCATCTCCGGCCTGGGTTCGCTGGCCGGCGAGGTCATCAGCGGCAACCAGCGCCGCGACGAGATCGAGGGGTATCTCAAGGACGCCGGCGTGGACGCGTCCATCGCCGACGAGATGGCCAACAGCGGCAAGCAGCTGTTCGAGCTGGCCGACGCACTGGAGCTCAGCCCGGAGCAGGTGCAGTCGCTGCTGGTCAGCCATCCCGACATCGGCGGCGCGCCCGGCCTGGCCGGTGCGTTCACCGACTTCGCGCGCGCCAACGGGATCTCCGGCGACGCGGTCGCCGGCTTCGCCGACGCGCTGTCCGCCGAGCGCTCCGATTTCGCCTGGGACCTGATGGGCGTCCGCGGCGAGGCGCCGGACGGTGCCGGCGAGGCCGACAGCTTCTACCGCGACTACATCGCCAACGCCTATCCGGATGCGGGTGCGCTCGCGCAGACCGCGGCACCGGAACTGTTCGGCGAAGCCGCCGATGCGCGCGAGCAGGCGCAGCGCGACTACAACCAGGTGTCGGGTTCCGACATGGACTTCGCCAACCTGCTCAAGAACGAGGACAGCCCGCATTACCGCGCCGAGATGATGCGGCTGCTGGCCGAGGGCGGTGACGGGCGCCTCGAGGTCTTCGCCGAGATGATCAGCGGCTATGACGACCTGTGGTCGGGCTCGGTGCGCGATTCGGTGGCGGCGGCCGTCGACCTCGGGACGTTGAGCCAGTCGCAGGCGGACCTGATCCTCGGGTACTTCTGACGGCAGGCGGCAGGCGGTTGGCGGTTGGCGCAAGGCGGTCGGCGCCGATGCCCGGCGCCCGTCGCAGGCGTGTTCCACTGAAAGCGGTGGCTATGCGTCCTCCGGGTCTTTCGGCTACAGCGGACGCGCCGCTGGCTCGACCCGTTCGCCGTCTTCCTTGGTGAACGGCGCGGCCAGGGGAGGCAGGATCCCCAGCACCACCTCGGACGGCCGGCACAGGCGGATGCCGAGGTCGGTCTGCACGAACGGCCGGTTGATCAGGATCGGGTGTGCCAGCATGGCGTCGAGCAGGGCGTCGTCCGACAGCGAGGGGTCGTCGAGTCCGAGCTCAGCGTACGGCGTGCCCTTCTGGCGCAGTGCTCCGCGGACCTGCAACCCGGCGCCGGCGATCAGCGTTCGCAGCCGTTCGCGGCCGGGCGGATGCGTCAGGTAATCGACGACCTCGGGCTCGATGCCGGCGTGGCGCAGCAGCGCCAACACGTTGCGCGAGGTGCCGCAGGCGGGGTTGTGCAGGATGGTCGCGTTCATACGCTGGATGCCTCTGTCGGGCGAACGGGGACATAGGTCAACCGGATCACGTCGTCGCCGATCCGGTCGTGGCCGGTCAGCCGCAGCGGGGGCCGTGGCCCGGCGAAATACGGCGCGCCCTGCCCGAGCACCACGGGGTGCAGGTAGATCCGGTATTCGTCGATCAGCCCGAGCGCGCTCAGGCTGCGCGCCAGGTCCGGGCCGGCCACTTCGATCTCGCCGTCGTGCGCCGCCTTGAGCGCGCGGACGGCACTGTCCAGATCCGCCCCGAGTTGCGTCGCATTGGGCCCCAGCTGCTGCTGCGGCGAACGCGACACGACCCACTTCAACTGCCGCCGCCATGCCGCCGCGAAGTCCTGCTCCGCCGCCCCCCATCCCGGCTGGTCATCGTCCCAGTAGCGCATGATTTCGTACATCCGTCGCCCGTAGACGCTGCCCGTCTGCGCCGCGGCCTCGTCGATGAAGTGGCGGAACAGCGTGGCGTCCGGCGCAAACGCCTCGTGGTCGACGTATCCGTCGAGAGACTGGTTCATTCCGAAGACGAGCTTGGCCATGTGGGTTCCTGCGTGTGGTCGTCAGGCCGATTCTGCTCGATCCGCTGCACCCGAGGCCGCCGCCAGCGCCTGTGCCGCGAGGTCGCCCTTGCGCTCGCTGTAACGGTCCGTCAGGTAAGCGCTGCGGTCGCGCACCAGCCAGGTGAACTTGACCAGCTCCTCCATCACGTCCACCACGCGGTCGTAATACGCCGACGGCTTCATGCGCCCATCGGCGTCGAACTCCTGCCAGGCCTTGGGCACCGACGACTGGTTGGGGATGGTCACCATGCGCATCCAGCGGCCCAGCAGGCGCAGCGCGTTGACCACGTTGAACGACTGCGAGCCGCCGCACACCTGCAGCACCGCCAGCGTGCGGCCCTGGGTGGGGCGCATGCCGCCTTCCTCCAGCGGCAGCCAGTCGATCTGGTTTTTGAACACCGCGCTCGGCGCGCCGTGGCGCTCCGGGCTCACCCACACCTGGCCTTCGGACCACATCGACAGGGCGCGCAGTTCCTGCACCTTGGGGTGCGTCACCGGCACCGAATCCAGCACCGGCAGGTCGTGCGGGTCGAACACCCGTGTCTCCACGCCCATCGCCTCCAGCAGCCGTTGCGCCTCCAGGCCCAGCTTGCGGCTGTACGACTCCGGCCGCAGCGCGCCGTAAAGGATCAGGATGCGCGGCGGGTGGCTGCTGCCGCCCGCCTGCTGCAAGGCCGCGACGTCGATTGGCGCAAGTACTGCGGGCGACAGATTGGGAAGGCTGGAGTCCATGGTTGTCCGGTCACAAACGTTCGACTATTCTAGAAACATGGAACATCAGACTGCAACCGTGGCCCTATCGGCACTCGGACACGCCACCCGCCTCAGCGTCTTCCGCCTGCTGGTGCAGGCCGGCCGCGGCGGCCGGCTGGCCGGCGACATCGCCACCGCGCTGGCCCTCCCCGGGGCCACGCTGTCCTTCCACCTGAAGGAACTGGCTACGGCGGGCCTGATCACCGGCGAACAGCGCGGCCGGACCATCTGCTACCGCGCCGATTTCGACGCCATGAACGGGCTGGTTGGATATCTCACCGAGAACTGCTGCGCCGATGACGGCAGCGCATGTGCCACGCCTGATGTCTGCGCGCCCTGAGCCGCGACCGGCGGCAATCGACTCCGACCTTCCACGAGCACCGAGCACGCCCATGACACGTCGCGTCCTGTTCCTCTGTACCGGCAACTCCGCCCGCAGCGTGCTGGCCGAGTCCACGCTGTGCGCGTGGGGCGTGGGCCGGTATGAAAGCTTCAGCGCCGGCAGCGAGCCGGCAGGCACGGTGCATCCGCTGGCGATCGCCCAGCTGCAGCGCGAAGGGTTCCCCATCGACAACCTGCGCAGCAAGTCGTGGGACGAATTCGCATCGCAGCAGGCAGCGCCGATGGACCTGCTGGTCACGGTCTGCGACAGCGCCGCCAACGAAGCTTGCCCGGTGGTGCACGGCGAGTACACGCGCGTGCACTGGGGTCTGTTCGACCCCGCCGCGGTCAACGGCAGCGACGCCGACAAGCGCGAAGCCTTCGCCCGCGCCCACGCCATCATCCAGCAGCGGCTGCGGGTCTTCCTCGAGATCCGCGACGACGTCTGGAACGACCGCGCGAAGCTCAAGGCGCTGCTCGAACCCATCGCGGACGTCGGATGAGCACGCCCGCGCCCGAGCGGCTGTCGTTCCTCGACCGCTTCCTCACCCTGTGGATCTTCGCGGCCATGGCGCTCGGTGTCGTGCTCGGTACGGTCTTCGACGGCCTGCCCGCGGCGCTGAATGCGATGTCGTGGGGCACGACCAACATCCCGATCGCCATCGGCCTGGTGCTGATGATGTATCCGCCACTGGCGAAGGTGCGCTATGCGGAGCTGCCCAACGTGTTCCGCGACAAACGCGTGCTGGCGCTGTCGCTGCTGCAGAACTGGGTGATCGGGCCGTGGCTGATGTTCGGGCTTGCCGTGCTGTTCTTGCGGGACTATCCGGAATACATGACCGGCCTGATCCTGATCGGGCTGGCGCGCTGCATCGCCATGGTGCTGGTCTGGAACCAGCTGGCGCGCGGCGACAACCAGTACGTGGCCGGGCTGGTGGCGTTCAACTCGGTGTTCCAGGTGCTGTTCTTCAGCGTCTATGCGTGGTTCTTCCTCT
>DATINB010000382.1:0-2303 GCA_035474775.1 Luteimonas sp. | reverse complement strand
ACTGCCGGCGAGCTGCGCGCGGGCGAGGGCGACGCCATCGATGCGGACACGCTGTTCAAGATCGCGTCCAACAGCAAAGCCATGACCACGGCGCTGCTGGCGCGCCTGGTCGATGCCGGCAAGCTGCGCTGGGACGATCCGGTGACGAAGCACTTGCCGACGTTCCGCATGTCGGACCCGTGGGTCACACGGCAGATCCAGGTGCGCGACCTGCTGATCCACAACAGCGGACTCGGCGCCGGCGCCGGTGACCTGATGCTGTGGCCGGAGCCGAACGCCTTCACCCGTGCCGACGTGATCGCAGGCCTGGCGCACCTCAGGCCCGCCTACAGCTTCCGCTCGCGCTATGCCTACGACAACACGCTGTACGTGGTGGCCGGCGAAGTGGCCGCGGCGGCGGGCGGCGCGCCGTACGCGCAGCTGCTCGAGCGCGAGGTGTTCGCGCCACTGGGCATGGACGGCTGCCGCGTGGGCGCATGGGCACGCAGCGAAACGCCCAACCTGGCGCAGCCGCACCAGCCGGTGGGCGACCGCAACACGGTGGTCCGCGCCGACGGCGACAGCATCCCCGAAACGCCGATGGCCGCCGCCGGTGGCGTGCGTTGCGGGCTGGACGACATGCTGCGCTGGGTGCAGGCCTGGTTGCGTCCCGACGCGGCGTGGTTGTCATCCGCCCAGCGCGAAGCGGCGTGGACCGCGCAGACCCCGATGCCGTTGTCCGCCCGCATGCGCGCATGGGACGACAGCCACTTCTCCGCCTACGGCTACGGTTGGCGGCTGACCGACGTGGACGGCACGGCCAAGGTGTCCCATACCGGCACCCTGGCCGGCATGTATTCGGCGGTGACGCTGTTGCCGCAGCGCGGAGTGGGCTTCGTGGTGCTGATCAACGGCGAGGCCGAGGAGGCGCGCACGGTGCTCACCCAGGTGCTGGTGAAGCAGGTGACCGATCCCGCGGCGCGGGCGGACGTGGCGTCTTACGCGGCCCGTCTGCGCGACGAGCGTCCGGACGGCGCGCGCCAGGCGCCGGGCGTTTCGCGGTCGTCGTCGCGACCGGCGTCGCACCCGGCGTCGGGCCAGGCGGTGCTCGCGACGGCGGAGACGGCAACGGACACGGCGAGCGTGGCCACATCCGTGGGGCGGGCATCGCCACGACACGCGGCAACGCCTGCGTCGCTCGGCATCGCCACCGGCCTCTATCGCGACCCCTGGTTCGGCGACGTGTCGATCTGTCCGGCCGGTGGCGGCGTCCGCTTCCGTGCGCACAAGTCGGCGATGCTCAGCGGGCCCGTGCTGCACGCGGGCGATGGGCTGCTGGTCGACTGGGATGCGCTGGGGGCCGATGCCGACGCCTGGCTGCACGCCGGCGGCAAGCCCGGTGCTGCAGACGCCACGCTGACGATGTCGAAGGTCGACCCCGAGGCCGACTTCAGCTACGACTTCGAGGACCTCGCCTTCACCCGCGTGGCCAGCTGCCCGGCACGCTGATCGCGACGGTCGCGCACCCGGGCCGCAGGGCCCGCGCCGCAGCCGGGATGGCCGCCCGCACGGCGGCCGTCAACCGGCCTTGCCGCGGCCGTCGCAGCCGAGGAAGCGCGAGCGCTTCAGCCACCCGCTGTCCGGGTAGTAGGCGAACAGCAGCTGCCCGCCCTTGATGGTGTCGATCACCGGCCTGGCCACCGCCGGGCGCAGGGCGGGGCATCCCTGGCTGCGCCCGAGCCGGCCCTGCCGCAACGCCTTCAGCGGATCCACGTACCACGCACCGTGCATGACGATTGCACGCGCGCGCGCGGCGTCGTTGACGCCGGGCTCCAGCCCATCGAGGCGCAGCGAATAGCCGTTGGCCCCGACGTACGATTCCGCGGTCTCGAACAGCCCCAGGCTGGACTGGTAGCTGCCCTCGCGGTTCGAGAACGCGTGCGGCCGGTTGCCGCCGCTGTTCTGGCCGTGGGCCACGTGCTCGGCATACAGCAGGGTCTGCTTGCGCAGATCGAACACCCACATGCGCTTTTCGGTGGACGGCAGGCGGTAATCGATCACGGTGAACACATCGCTGGTGTCGGCCCTGCGCGTGCGCACCGCGCACGAGCGCGCCTCCAGGGCGAGCGCCAGCACGTCGCGATCGATCTGCGGTGCCGCCGCACGCAGGTGCGCGAGCAGGGCGTTGCGGGTACTGCGCCCGGCCTCGGCGGCGCGGCCGGGCTGTGCCTGCGCCTGGACCGCGCCGGCCAGCATCAGCAATGCGGTGGCGGTGGCCGCCAGGGGCAGCGCCAGACGTGAGGGGAGCACCATCGCCCGAGGAT
>DATINB010000381.1:0-2499 GCA_035474775.1 Luteimonas sp. | reverse complement strand
CGTCGTACTGGCCGCGCTCGGTGCGCTGGCCGACCTGCGTCGGCAGCCCGGCGATGAGGGCGCGGTGCAGCAGCACGTAGCGCCCCGCCGCTTCGCGGGCTGCAGCGCCCTGCGGGCCGTCGCCGTCCGCCTGCGCCGTCGGCTGGACGGTGTGCACGCCCGGGTCGCCATCGCCGCCCTGCAAGGGCGCGCCGCGGCTGCGGCGTCGGCGGCCTGGCGCCCGCATCGCCGTCGCGGCCAGCGCCCGGGCACGGCCTGCGCCGGCAACGGAGTCTCCAGCCGCCGCCATGCCCGGTTCGGTCATCGTCCAGCCCAGCTGCTCGCACTGCAGTTTCAACTGGCGGTGCAGCTCGCGCCACTCGCGCATGCGCAGGAAGCCGAGGAAACGCGTCTCGCACCAGCGCCGCAGCTGCGACTGGGTCGAGTCCGCGTGCGCGTCGCGGTAGGCGTTCCAGAGGTTGACGATGGCGACGAATTCCGACTTCGGGTCGCGGAACTGCGCGTGCGCGGCGTCGGCCGCGCCGCGCTGGTCCGGTGGGCGCTCGCGCGGATCCTGGATGCCCAGGAACGATGCGATGGCCAGCATCTCCGGCAGGCAGCCCTGGTGGTTGGCGGCCACCAGCATGCGCGCCAGCTTCACGTCCACGGGCAGCCGCGACATCACCTGGCCGGTCGGCGTCAGCCGTCGCTGCGCGTCCACCGCGCCGAGCTCCTGCAGCTGCTGCCAGCCGTCGTTGACGGCGCGCGGATCCGGCGGCTCGACGAACGGGAAGGCCTCGATGTCCCCGAGGCCCAGCGAAAGCATGCGCAGGATCACGCCGGACAAGGCGGCGCGGCGGATCTCCGGATCGGTGTAGGCCGGCCGTGCCTGGAAGTCGGCCTCCGAATACAGCCGGAAACAGGTGCCGGGGGCGACGCGACCGCAGCGGCCGCTGCGCTGGTTGGCGCTGGCCTGGCTGACCGGCTCGATGTGCAGGCGGTCGAGTTTCTGGCGCGGGCTGTAGCGCTTGACGCGCGCCAGGCCGGGATCCACCACGTAATGGATGCGCGGCACGGTCAACGAAGTCTCCGCAACGTTCGTGGCCAGCACGATGCGGCGCTGGGTACCGGGCTGGAACACGCGGTCCTGGTCGCGCGTGGACAGGCGCGCGTACAGCGGCAACACCTCGGTGTGACGGTACTGGCGCTGCTCGAGTGCGCGGTGGGCGTCGCGGATCTCGCGTTCGCCGGGCAGGAAGACCAGCGTGTCGCCGGTCGGGCGCCCGCGCGCGATCTCGTCGCAGGCCGCCACGATCGCGCCGACCATGGACACCGGCTCGTCGTTCCGCGCCGCGGGCCTGCGCGCATCGCCGCCGGGCGTGCCGCCGCTTCCGCCATCGCCGTCCAGCGGCCGGTACAGCGTGTCGACCGGATAGCCGCGGCCCTCCACGTTGACGACCGGCGCATGGTCGAAATGCTCCGAGAAGCGCGCCGTGTCGATGGTGGCGGACGTCACGATCACCTTGAGGTCGCGTCGCTTGCGCAGCAACTGCTTGAGGTACCCGAGCAGGAAGTCGATGTTGAGGCTGCGCTCGTGGGCCTCGTCGACGATGATGGTGTCGTATGCCGACAGCCAGCGGTCGGACTGGATCTCGGCGAGCAGGATGCCGTCGGTCATGAACTTGACCGCGGTCTGCTCGCTCACCTGGTCGTTGAAGCGCACCTGGAAGCCGACCGCGCCGCCCAGCGCCACCTGCAGCTCCTCGGCGACCCGTCGCGCCACCGCCCGTGCGGCGATCCGGCGCGGTTGGGTACAGCCGATCATTCCCGCCGCACCGCGGCCCGCGGCCAGGCAGAGCTTGGGCAACTGGGTGGTCTTGCCGGAGCCGGTCTCGCCGGCGATCACCAGCACCGGGTTGGCGCGCAGCAGTGCGACGATCTCCTCGGACGACGCGGCGATCGGCAGTGCCGGATCGACCGGGGCGCCCGGCAACCCGGCCGCGCGCACGCGGCGGCGCTCCACCGAAAGCGCCAGCGCGTCGGTGAATGCGCGCTCGGCGCCGGCATCGGAGGGGTTGCCCTGCCATCGCGACCACAGCCCCTGCAGACGGCCACGGTCGCGCGTCTGCGCGCCGTCGATCGCGCGGCGCGCCTGCTGCCTTGACGCGGAGCGCGCGTCGGCACCGCTAGACTCCATCGGCTTGCTGTCCTCCACCATTGCCCGCCGCCCATTCTGGCGGCAACACCGCCACGGAGCATCCGATGTCCAAGAACAAGAACAAGAAATCCAGCCACGGCGCGCCGCAGGTGGCCGAAGCCGGTGACGACGCCACCCAGGCCGGGCAGGCCACGGGCCCGTCCGCGACCAGCGACACGCCGGCCGCCTCGCCCTCCCAGGCGTCGAGCGCCCCGGCGATCGACATCGGGATTCCGGATGGCGACCGCCGGAAGATCGCCGAGGAACTCTCCAAGTTCCTCGCCGATGCGTACACGCTCTACCTGAAGACGCACAACTTCCAC
>DATINB010000380.1:0-1874 GCA_035474775.1 Luteimonas sp. | reverse complement strand
CAGCACGCGCCGCTTCATGCCTCCGGACAATGCCAGGATGCGGCTGTCGCGCTTGTCCCACAACGAAAGGTCGCGCAGCAACTTTTCGATGTAGGGGCGATCGGGCGCCTTCCCGAACAGCCCACGACTGAAGTTGACGGTGGCCCACACCGTCTCGAAGGCATCGGTGGACAGTTCCTGTGGCACGAGGCCGATGCTGGCGCGCGCCGCGCGGTAGTCGCGCACGATGTCGTGCCCGTCGACCACCACCGTGCCATGGCTGGCGCGCACGATGCCGCAGACGATGCCGATGAGCGTGGTCTTCCCCGCCCCGTTCGGTCCCAGCAGCCCCAGGATCTCGCCGCGCTGGATGTCCAGGTCGACCGACTTCAGTGCCTGGTGCCCCGACGCATAGGTCTTGCCGAGGTCACGGATCGAAATGATCGGCTGCATCGTGGGTCCGTCGCGGCGAATCCGACATCGTAGTCCCGCGCGGTGCCGGTGTGCGCGGGGCCCGCATCGACAGCGCGGCCACGCCGTCGTGCCACGCGCCGAAGCGACCCCCGACACGCGCCCGCCCGGCACCACGCGTTCGGCATGCCGCGGCGTGCACCCTGCACCATCGCCGATCCGACGGCGTCCGGACGCCACACGATGACCGCCCCCACCGTTTCCGTGATCATTCCGGCGCACAACGAGGCGCGCCTGCTCGGCGCCACGCTGGAGGCCCTGCACAGGGCGACTGCGCCGCTGCCACGCACCTTCGAGGTGCTCGTGGTCGACGATGCGTCCACGGACGGCACCGCGGAGGTGGCCCGCCAGCATGGGGCCGGGGTCCTGCAGGTCAGCCACCGCCAGATCGCCGCCACGCGCAACGCCGGCGCGGCCGCCAGCAGCGGCGGCTACCTGCTGTTCCTGGACGCGGACACCCTGGTCGACGGCGAGGTCGTCCGCGCGGCGCTCCGCACGCTCGACGGCGGAGCGGCAGGCGGCGGTGCCGCGGTGCGCCTCGCCGGCGACGTGGCGCGGCATGCGCGGTGGGCAGCGGGCCTGTTCGTGCTGGTGTTCCGCATCACCCGCATCGCGCCCGGCTGCTTCCTGTTCTGCACGCGGGAGGCGTTCCAGCGTTGCGGCGGGTTCGACGAGCGCTACTTCGCAGGCGAAGACGTGGCGATCAGCCGCGCACTCGCGCGCCAGGGTCGGTTCCGCATCCTGCGCGAGGGCGTGCGCACGTCCGCGCGCAAGCTGCAGACGTTTTCCGCACTCGAGCACCTGCGGCTGTTGCTGCGCTTCGCATGGCGCGGGCGCGGCCTGCTGCGCTCGCGCGCCGACCTGGACCTCTGGTACGGCAACCGGCGGCACGGCCCGGACTGACTTCCACCTGGGCCAGCCGGTCGGATCGCCCCCGCCACCGGCGGTGTCGCTTCAATCGGCCGCCGGCGGGTCCAGCAGTTTCCGCAGGTCGTGCACGAACCCCTCGAAGGCCGCCTGGCGAGCCGGGCCGTCGCCCTGTCGCAGCACCCACGAAGGGTGGACGGTGGCCAGCGCGCGGGTCCCGTCCGCGAGCGCCTGCCACTCCCCGCGTTGCGCCATCAGCCGGAAGCCCGCGCCGAGCACCGCGCGCGCCGCCGTGGCGCCGAGGCAGACCACCGTGTGGGGACGCACGAGCGCCAGCTCGCGTTCCAGCCAGGGCCGGCAGGCCTGCACGTGCGCCGCCTCGGGATTGCGATGCAGGCGCACCTTGCCACGCTGCTCGAAGCGGAAATGCTTCACGGCATTGGTGACGTACAACGCGCCCCGGTCGATCCCCAGGTCCGCCAGCGCACGATCGAACAGCTTGCCGGCCGGACCCACGAACGGTCGGCCGCTGAGGTCCTCCTGGTCGCCGGGCTGCT
>DATINB010000379.1:0-1886 GCA_035474775.1 Luteimonas sp. | reverse complement strand
GTTTCAAGGGAATCGGCACGGTGTTCTGGCGTGGCGTGGAGCTCTATCGCGCCGCCCGGGCCGAACGCGGCGACATCGAGCAGTACGGCCGCGGTGCGCCGGCGGACTGGATCGAACGCCATCTGTACACACCGCATGCGTCGATGGGGCCGGTCGCGCTGCTGGCGATCAGCTTCATGCTGTTCGGGTTCGCCGGCGTCGCCATCTGGGCGATCCAGATGGCCTGGATTCCCTTCTGGGCCGCCGGCGTGGTCAACGGGCTGGGCCACTGGTGGGGCTACCGCAACTTCGAGACCGCCGATACGGCGACCAACCTCACCCCGTGGGGGGTGTGGATCGGTGGCGAGGAACTGCACAACAACCACCATGCATTCCCGAGCTCGGCGAAGTTCGCCCTGCGGCGCTGGGAGTTCGACATCGGCTGGGCGGTGATCCGTGCGCTGCAGGCCGTCGGCCTGGCCAGGGTGCTGCGCGTCGCACCCTCGCTCGACGTCCGGCCGAACATCCCCGTACCGGATGCCGACACCCTGCGCGCGTTGCTCGCCCACCGGTTCCTGGCGATGACCGATTACCAGCGCAACGTGATCAAGCCCGCGTTGCGCGAAGAGGCGCGTGCCGCCGGGGCACGCCTGCGGGCGCTGATGCCGCGCAAGCTGCGCCGGGCACTGGCCGACGACGGCCGCTGGCTGGAGCCGCATGCGCGCGAGCAGCTGCAGGCGTGGGTGGATCAGCGCCCGCGCATCCGGACGCTCGTGGAGCACCGCGCACGCCTGGCCGCGGTGCTGGAGGCGCGCGCGCAGAACGCGTCGGAGTCGTTGCAGCACCTGCAGGCCTGGTGCCGCGAGGCCGAGGCCAGCGGCATCCGCGCGTTGCAGGACTACTCGGCGCGGCTCAAGGGGTACTCACTGCAGGCCGCGCACGCCTGAGTGCGATCGGCCCACGAGCGGCAGGCGGCGCGGGCAAGGAAGGCGCCCGCGCCATGGCGGGCCCGGGGGCGCGGCGCGTGTCCGGCGCCGTGGTGCTGGCCCTGTTGCTCGCCGGCGCGGCCGGCGCGCAGCAGTCCGCGGTGGACGCCACCGGCGACTACCTCCAGCGCATGGACCTCGACCGCGACGGCCTGGTCGGCCTGTCCGAGTACCAGGACTGGCTGAGCTACGGCTTCGATGCGATGGATGCCGATCGCGACCAGGTGCTGCAAGCGGCGGAGCTGCCGGGCGGCCGGGGCAAGGCGGTGACGCGTGCCGAGTACCGGGCGCGGCTGGCGACCACGTTCAACCGGCAGGACCGCAACCGCGACGGGCGCCTCGACGCCCGCGAGCTGGCCTCGCCACCGCAATGACCCACGAAAAAGCGCCGGCCCTTTCGGGCCGACGCTCGGGTTCACGCGTGCAGCAGGGTCACTTGGTGATGTCGACGTCCTTGGTCTCGGGCAGGAACAGCGTGCCGATGACGAGCGTCATCGCCGCGACCACGATCGGGTACCAGAGCCCCTGGTAGATGTTGCCGCTGGCGACCACCATCGCGAAGGCGATGGTCGGCAGGAAGCCACCGAACCAGCCGTTGCCGATGTGGTAGGGCAGCGACATCGAGGTGTAGCGGATGCGCGTCGGGAACAGTTCGACCAGCCACGCGGCGATCGGGCCATACACCATGGTCACGTAGATCACCAGCACGGTCAGCAGGAGCAGCATCATCGGGTAGTTGATTTTCGCCGGGTCGGCTTTTTCCGGGTAACCGGCGTCTTTCAGCGCCGCGGCGAGGTTGGCGGTGAAGGCGTCGTTGCGGGTCTTGAAGTCGGCGGCGGGGAGGGCGCTGCCTTCGAAGCTCTCGACGACGCGGTCACCGATGCGCACCTGCGCGACCGTGTTCGGTTCGGCGGCGACGTT
>DATINB010000378.1:0-2358 GCA_035474775.1 Luteimonas sp. | reverse complement strand
CGACGACAACCCGGCATTGCAGGCGGCCCTGGACGAGGGCCTGGTGCCGGTGTGCGTGTACATCCACGCCCCGGACGAGGAGGGGGCGTGGGCGCCGGGCGCGGCGTCGAATGCCTGGCGCCACCGGTCGCTCACGGCACTGGACGCCGACCTGCGGGCGCGCGGCGCGCGCCTGCGCCATTTCGTCGGCCCCAGCGCGGCCACCCTCGAGGCGGTCGCGGCCGGCTGCGACGCGGTAGCGGTGTTCTGGAACCGGCGCTACGAGCCCGCCATCGAGGCGCGAGATACCCGGATCAAGAAGACCCTGCGGCGGCACGGCATGCGCGCCGAAAGCTTCAACTCGGCGCTGCTCGAGGAACCGTGGGAGGTGCAGACCAAGCAGGGCACGCCGTACCGGGTGTTCACCCCGTACTGGCGCGCGGCCCGGGCGCAATGGCACTTGGCCACGCCGCACGCGGCCCCCGACGCGATCCCGGACAGCGACGCCGGCCCCGACGGCGTGGCGCTCGCCGCGCTGCACCTGGCACCCGCGCTGGCCTGGGACGACGGGTTCTGGGCGCGCTTCACCCCGGGCGCCGCCGGTGCGCGCGAAGCGCTCGAGGTGTTCGCGGAGGGCGCCGT
Organism: Luteimonas sp.; assembly: GCA_035474775.1. Taxonomy (GTDB): domain Bacteria; phylum Pseudomonadota; class Gammaproteobacteria; order Xanthomonadales; family Xanthomonadaceae; genus Luteimonas. The sequence continues at coordinate 1,737 of DATINB010000378.1, read as the reverse complement.
GCACGGGTATGCGAGTGGCCGCGACCGGCCCGACCAGGTCGGCACGTCGCGCCTGTCGCCACACCTGCACTTCGGCGAGATCGCGCCGTGGCGTGTCGTCGCCGAACTGGAGGCGGTGCGCACCGCGGCCAACGACGCCGACATCGACGCCTGGCTGCGCCAGCTCGGGTGGCGCGACTTCGCCTACCACCTCATGCACCACTATCCCGCCAGCACCGATGCCGACCTCAATCCGCGCTTCGCCCGGTTCGCGTGGGCGGAGCGGGCGCCGTCCATGCTGGACGCGTGGAAACAGGGCCGGACCGGCGTGCCGATCGTCGATGCCGGCATGCGCGAGCTCTGGCACACCGGCTGGATGCACAACCGCGTGCGCCTGGTGGTGGGCAGCTACCTGTGCAAGCACATGCGCCTGCACTGGCTGCACGGCGCGCGCCACTTCTGGGACACGCTGGTGGACTGCGACCTGGCTAACAACACGCTGGGCTGGCAGTGGATCGGCGGCACCGGCGCCGACGCGTCGCCGTATTTCCGCATCTTCAACCCGGTGACGCAGGCGCAGAAGTTCGACCCCGACGGGGCCTACATCGCGCGCTGGGTACCGGAACTCGCCGCACTCCCGCTGCCGCTGCGGTTCGCGCCGTGGACGGACGCGCGACGTCTGGCCGAAGTGGCGCCGGATTACCCGCGCGAGCCGATCGTCGACCTGGCCAACGGGCGCGCGGAGGCGCTGGCGGCGTACCAGGGGATGCGCTGAGCCGCCGCAACCAGCCTGGCGGCCTGCTCGCACGTGTGCACGTGCTCGCTCGGAGCAGCTCCCCACCGCCCGGCGATTGCTCGACCAACGTGCCCGAGCCGCCCTGGCTCCGTTGACGCTGTTCCCGGCGCCATGATCCACTCGGCGGCCACCGGGAGCATCGATGGCCACGCAATCCGCACGCAAGCGACCCGCCCGAGAGGCGATGTCGAAGGTCGACACCGCCTGGTTGCGCATGGAGCGCGCCACCAACCCGATGATGATCACCGGCGTGCTGATGTTCGACGAGCCGATGTCGCACGCGCGCCTCAAGCAGGTCATCGCGCGGCGCTTCCTGTCGTATGCGCGCTTTCGCCAGAAGGCGGTCGACACCCCGGCCGGTGCCTCGTGGCGCGACGACCGCAACTTCGACCTCGACTGGCACGTGCAGCACGCCGCGTTGCCCGGGCGGGGTACGCGCCGGGTATCCGACAAGCTCGCGCTGGAGCGCTTCGTCAGCCAGCTGGCGTCCAGCCCGCTGGACAAGAGCCGGCCACTCTGGCAGTTCCACCTGGTGGAAGGATTCGAGGGCGGTTCGGCGCTGGTCGCGCGGATCCACCACAGCTATGCCGACGGCATCGCGCTGGTGCAGGTGCTGCTGTCGCTGACCGACACCGAGCGCGAAGCCGGCCTCGCCAAGGGGCTGGCGCGGACCTGGCTCAAGCAGGAGGGTGTCGGGGCGGCGCGTCGCCTCGGCGCGGTGGAGAAGTACGCGCGCCTCGGTGGCCGCGTGTTCGATCGCGGCATGGCGATGTACCGGGATCCCGACCTGGCGCGCCTGCTCGCGCAGGAAGGTGGGGAGATCGGGCGCGAGCTCGTGAACGCATTGGCGCTGAGCGACGATCCGCCCTCGCTGCTGCGCGGCCGCCTGGGCACCAGCAAGCGCGTGGCCTGGGCGGAGCCGATCGACCTCGACACCGTCAAGGCGGTCGGACGCGCCTGCG
>DATINB010000377.1:0-1932 GCA_035474775.1 Luteimonas sp. | reverse complement strand
GTAGCCGTTGCCGACCATGCCGTCGATCAGCTTGTCCTGGAACTTCTCGATGCGGCCGGTGTGCTTCCAGGCCGCCATCGCGCGCCGCAGGGCGTCGGCGTCGCCGGGCGAGAAGCCGGCCGCGATCATCGCGATCTGCATCACCTGCTCCTGGAAGATCGGGACGCCCAGGGTGCGCCCCAGCGCCTTCTTCAGTTCGGGGTAGCGGTACTCGATCGGCTCGCCTCGGCGTTCCTTCTCGCGGTTCTTGAGGTACGGATGCACCATGCCGCCCTGGATCGGCCCGGGCCGCACGATGGCGACCTCGACCACCAGGTCGTAGTAGCAGCGCGGCTGCAGGCGCGGCAGCATCGACATCTGCGCGCGGCTCTCGATCTGGAACACACCCACCGTGTCGGCCGCGCAGATCATGTCGTAGACCTTGGGGTCGTCGTCGGGCACCTGATGCATCTCGACGGCCGTGCCGCGCCAGCGGTTCATGAAGTCCAACCCACGGCGGATGGCGCTCAGCATGCCCAGCGCGAGCACGTCGACCTTGAGCATGCCCATGGCTTCGAGGTCGTCCTTCTCCCACTGGATGACGGAGCGATCCTTCATCGACGCCTTCTCGATCGGCACCAGCCGCGTCAACTTCGTCTGCGTGAGCACGAAGCCGCCCACGTGCTGGCTCAGGTGACGCGGAAAGCCCTGGAGGTCGTTCGTGAGTTCGAGCCACAGCTGCAGCTTCTGCAGGCTCTCGCGCACGCCGGCGCGTGCCATGGCCTCTTCGAGCCGCTCCACCAGCACGGCCTGGTCGAACCAGTAGTGGTCCTTGGCGAACTCGTCGACCAGGCGCTCGTCGACGCCCATCGCCTTGCCCACGTCGCGCAGCGCGCTGCGGGAGCGATAACAGATGACCACGGCCGCGATGGCGGCGCGCTTGCGGCCGTATTTCCCGTAGATGTACTGGATGACCTCTTCGCGCCGCTGGTGCTCGAAGTCGACATCGATGTCGGGCGCCTCCTTGCGCTCGCGGCTCAAGAAGCGCTCGAACAGCAGGTTGCCGGTTTCGGGGTCGATCGCGGTGATGCCGAGGCAATAGCAGACGGCCGAGTTGGCCGAGGAGCCACGGCCCTGACACAGGATCTTCTTTTCGTTGGCAAAACGCACGATGTCTTCGACCGTCAGGAAGAACATCTCGTAGTGCAGTTCCACGATGAGCGCCAGCTCGTGCTCGAGCTGAAGGCGCACCTTCTCCGGAACGCCCTGCGGATAGCGCGTGCGCGCGCCTTCCCAGGTCTTGCGCACCAGCGTCTGCGTGGGCGTTTCGCCGTTGCCCAACAGCTCCAGCGGGTACTGGTAGTGCTTGCGGATTTCATCGGGATCGAAACGGCAGCGCGCCATCACGGTCAGCGTGTTGGCCAGCAGGTCCGCCGGGTAAAGGTTCGACAGCCGGATGCGCGAACGCAGGTGCCGCTCGGCATTGCCCTGCAGCGCGAAGCCGCACTCGGCCACCGACTTGCCTTCGCGGATGGCCGTGACCACGTCCTGCAGCGGCTTGCGCGAGCGCTTGTGCATGTGCACGTCGCCAGCCGCGACCCGCGGCACGCCCGTGGCCTCGCCGACCTGCTCGAGCGTCATCATCCACAGGTCGTCGTCCAGCTCGTTGAGCAGTTCGACGCCGATCCACAGGTGCTTGCCGTACAGCGCCTTGGCCGCCGCGACATCGGCGGCCATCGCCGCGACATCCATCGCCCCGCCCGATGCGCGATGCGGTACCAGCAAGACTTCGCAATGCGTCAGCGAGGCGACGGCGCTGCCCTCCCAGCTCACCTGGTACTCGCCCTTGGGCGCTTCGGTGGTGCGCGCCGCAGTGATGAATTCGCAGAGGTGGCCCCAGCCCTCGAGGTCGTGCGCGATCACCACCAGCGTGAAACGCTCGAAGCGGAACTC
>DATINB010000376.1:0-4962 GCA_035474775.1 Luteimonas sp. | reverse complement strand
CGCACCTCAAGGAAACCCACGGGATGGGCCATGGCCATGCCAGCGCGCTCGTCGCATACCATCGTGCGCAGACCGGGGCCTGACGGCCCGCATCCCCGCACCCATCGTCTCGACCTGGATTTCCATGCACATCAGCCGGCGCGACTTCGTGGGCACGGTTGCGAGACCGGGACGCTGGCCGCGGTGGCGCCTGGCACGGCAAGGATGCACCCGACGCGGCCGGCCGCTGATCGCAGGATTCGACGAGCATGTCGCCACCGTGCCGGTCGGTGGCCATGGTCTGCGCCCATGAAGAACGGGCTGCATTCGCGGTCGCTGCACGGGCGCGCTGGAACCTGGACCCAACCCGGGGACGCCCCATGATTGCGAGAACCTGGCACGGCCGCGTGTCTGCCGAGAACGCCGATGCGTACCACGCCTACCTGCTGCGCACGGGCCTGGGGGACTACGCATCCACCCCGGGCAACCGGGGTGTCCAGGTCCTGCGGCGCACGGAAGGCGGGGTTGCGCACTTCCTGCTGCTGACCTTGTGGGACTCGCTGGACGCCATCCGCGCCTTCGCAGGCGACGACTACGAGCGCGCGCGCTATTACCCCGAGGACGATGCGTACCTGCTGGAGCGCGAACCGTTCGTGACGCACTACGACGTCCTGGACCCGTCATGACCTGCATGGCCGCTGGCCCGCCTGACACCTGGCCGACTTGACCGGCCCGCCCACCCGCAGGGGAACGCGCATGCCCGACCTGCAGCCCGTCTTCGCCGCACTCAGCTCGATCCTGCGTCCCCATGCGGACCGGCTCCACGCGGCCCGGGATACGTCCACCGAGCTGTACGTGGAGACCCGCCACATGCTGAAGACCCGCAAGCCGCTGTTCTTCGGCGCTGCGCAGATCGGGAAGACCGCCGTGTCCTTCCACCTGATGCCGGTGTACCTGCACCCCGGCCTGCTGGATCCGATCTCACCGGCGCTGCGGCGGCACATGCAGGGCAAGTCGTGTTTCCACTTCAGGACGATCGACCCTGGGTTGTTCGTGGAGCTGGCCGGATTGGTCGAGGCTGGATACGCCAGCTATCGGGACCAGGGCTTCGTCCAGTAGGTCCATGCACGCGGTGGGCGTCGAACGCAGCGCAGTGGGTCGCTGCGCATCGACACCGCCACGGCGCACGTCCCGGGCCCTTGCCGCTATGGCATTCTCGGCGCTTCGCCGACCCCGCCGGGGCGGCTCGTCCCGGTGTCGGGCCGCAAGGGAGCCGCGCATGGAGCTTGTGGAATTCGCCGCCAGGCCGGTGTTTCTCCTCGCCAGGTTCCTGCTCTGGCTCGCCTGGGATTTCATGGTCCTGACCATCGCGTGGTCGATCGGCTGGCCGGTCTGGCGCGCCCTCACCCTCGGGCGCTTCCCCCATGTCGGACTGGGCGAGTACGAACACGCCGGCACCGGCGAAGCCGTCCTGGTCTGTGGTGCCGGCTTCGCGGTCCTGGTCGCGGTGATCGGGTCGCTGTCCGCCCACTTCGGCTGGTGGTAGGGAGGGCACGATGCGCGACGGGCAGCGTCAGCCGGCGTGGTCGGTGCTGCGGAAGCACGCAGGGTGGTGAGTCTCGCGCGGCAACGCAAGCCGGCCCCGGCTCGCCGGGCGCTGTCCTCACCCGCATGGCTCCTGCGCGGAATCAGCTCGGTCCCGGGAACACTCGCCCTGCGCGATTCGCGAATCTCCTTCATCGCACATGGCGTGGGAAGCGCCTGGGACTGGCAACTCCGTGCACTCGAACGCATGGCCTGCAGCCCGGGTTTCAGCGGATCGCTCAAGGCGGGCCGTCCCGCGACGCTGTTCAGCGCGGCCCTGTCGGACGTCCATGCGAGCTGTCCGTGGTACTTCCTGTCGGGTGGGCTGGTGCTGGCGATCGGACGCGGAACCTACCGGATCAGCTTCGGCAAGCCTGCCGGTTCGTCGGACGGCGACGAACTGGAGACGCTGTCCGCGATGCGCCATGCGGGCAGGCGGTGGCGCCAGGCGCTCAGCGCCGAGCCGGACCTCGCGCGCACCCCGGCGCAACACGAGTGAGGCGAGTCGCCATGTCGACTCGACGGGGTCGATGCCCACGCACCCGCGACACGGACGCTCGCCTACACTGCCTGGATGGACTACCAGCTGGTCATCAAGCTCTGGCGTGCGTCGCTGGACGACGAGTCGTTCCTGGCCACGATCGAACGTGAGCTGGATGCCGCGCTGGGCAAGACCGCCGAGCAGGAGGGCCATGACGTGGGCAGCAAGGAGATCAACCTGTTCATGCTCACCGCGGATCCGCGGCATTCGTTCCGCCGCGCGCGCGACGTGCTGGAGCAGGCGGGGGTGACGCGCGGTGTATCGGCGGCATTCCGCCTGGTCGGGGGCGCCCAGTTCACCTCCATCTGGCCGCTGCGCAACACGCGGAAGTTCAAGCTGCCCTAATCCGCGGTGCCGTCGGCGTGTTCGCCTGCCGCCTGCCGCGCGTGGTCCATCCATTCGCGCAGGAACGGGACGGTCACCCGGCGTTGCGCGGCCAGCGCGGCCTTGTCGAGGCCGTCGAGGAGGCCTGCGAGGCTGGCCAGGTCGCGGTCGACGCGTCGCAGCAGCCAGTCGATGGCGGCCGCGTCGATCTGCAATCCGCGACCCTCCGCGCGCAGGCGCAGCACCTCGCGGCGGCCGTCGTCGTCGAGCGGCGACAGCGGCACGCGTGCCGCCTGCGCGAGGCGCGAGCGCAGGTCGGGCAGCCGCAGCGACAGCATCCCGGGCGCCCCGGCGGCGGTGTACACCACCGCCCGCCCGGCGTCCCCGGCACGGTTGTGGAATTCGAACAGCGCCAGCTCGTCGTCGTCGCTGCCGGCCACCGCGTCGATGTCGTCCAGTGCCACCACGTCGCGGTCGTGCAATGCCCCCAGGGCATCGCGGACGCGACCCACGGCCAGCGCCATCGGCACGTATGCGCTGCTCCTGTCGCGCGATTCGGCCTCGGCGCACACCGCGACGGCCAGATGGGTCTTGCCGGTGCCAGGTGCCCCGGTCAGGAACGCGAAGCCGCCGCCGGCCGTCGCCAGCGCCCGCAGCTGGGCGATGGCCCCCGCCGGGGCGGCGACGAAGGTATCGAGGCGATGATCGGCCGCATAGCGCAGTGCCAGCGGAAGCTGCGCGGTCACGCGTGCCGGGTGCCGCCGTCGGCGTCGTCACCGGGCAGGATGAGCGCGCTGTCGGCATGCCGTTCCGGGAGCACGAGCTGCGGGCCGTCGCCGGCGTACATACGGCTGTGCGTGTAGCGATCGCCCACGTAGCGCAGGAGCACGTTGGCCACCGCCGCCACCGGCAGCGCCAGCAGCATGCCCAGGAAGCCGAACAGCTGGCCACCGGCCAGCACCGCGAAGATCACCGCCATCGGATGCAGGCCGATGCGATCGCCCACCAGCTTGGGCGTGAGCCAGTAGCTTTCGATGACCTGGCCCACGCCGAACACCGCGAGCACGCCCAGCACGTGCTTCCAGTCGCCGTACTGGACCAGCGCCGCGATCACGCCGAAGAACACGCCGCTGGCGGGCCCCAGGTACGGGATGAAGGTGAACAGGCCGGCGATGATGCCGATCAGCAGCCCGAGTTCCAGGCCCACGGCCCACAGGCCGATGCCGTACATCACGCCCAGGATCAGCATCACCAGGAACTGGCCGCGCAGGAAGCCCGAAAGCACCTCGCTGGAGGCCTGCGCGAGCTGCGAGACCGTGGCGATGTGCGCGCGCGGCACCAGCGATGCGACGCGCGCCACCAGCTTGTCCCAGTCGCGCAGGAAGAAGAACGCGATCACCGGCAGCAACACGATGTTGGCCACCCAGGCCAGCATGGCGAAGCCGGAACGCGACACGTAGGCGAGCACCGTGGCGGCCACGCCGCCGGCACGGTCCCAGTGCTGCTGCACCAGCGCGATCAGGCGGTCGGGGTCGAGCCACGTGACCAGCTGCAGGCCGGTGCGCGACTCCAGCCACGGCAGCGCGGTGCCCATGAACCAGTCGCGGTAGCCGGGCAGCGCGGTCACCAGCGTGCGGATCTGGCGCTCCAGCATCGGCACCAGGATCAGCATGCCCAGCACCACCAGCAGCGTCATCAGCGTGAACACCAGCACCACCGCCTGGTTGCGGGTGCGGCCGGTGAGCTCCAGGCGGTCGACCAGCGGGTCGCCCAGCCAGGCCAGCAGCGCCGCGAGGACGAACGGGGTCAGGATCGGCGACAGCAGGCCGATCACCCAGAGCACGGCGAGGGCGACCAGGCCCCACTGCAGGCGCTTGAGGAACAGCGCGATGGCGACCGTCGGTGACTCCTCGATGCCGGGTTCCATCAGCGCAGCTCGAACACGGGTGGCAGGCCTTCCAGGGTGGCGTCGTCCTCGGCCAGGATGTCGCCGTCGACCACGCGGCGGAAGCCGCTGAGACCGGTGAGGAGGTCGAGGTCGACTTCCAGCCGGTCCTCCATCGCACGCACCGGACTGATGCGGCGCACCACCGACGTCGACTGCAGGTAGGCCGACAGCCGGATGTAGTCGTCGCTGTCGCGGATCCCGGTGATGACCACGCGCTGCACGCCGGCCGGACCGGCGCTGCTGGCCTTGGCGTACCGCCGCGTGAGCGCATCGGCGGCCCCGTCGGCGCCAGCGGCGATCGCGCGGCGCGCATCGGCCTCGGCGACCGACCATTTCGACAGCACGCGGCCGCCATCCACGAACACCCAGTCGGCCTTCCAGCCGCCCTTGTCGCGATACAGCTTGCCGATCAGCTGCATGGGCGGGCTGTAGCGCGCCGAGACACGGGCGATGGCCGTGGTGTCGCCGCGCCAGATGGCGCCGACCGCGGCCTGCTCCGCGGTGCTGCCGGACGGCAGCCCCAGCCGGAAGCCGCGCTCGATGGCGCGCTGCAGCGCCGGACGGGCCACGTTGCCCTGTGCCAGCG
>DATINB010000375.1:0-2348 GCA_035474775.1 Luteimonas sp. | reverse complement strand
ATGGCGCCGGTGCTGGCTGCACTGCGCGCCCACCCCTGGGCGTGGCTGCGCTGCAGCACCGTCGGGTTCGTGGTGTTCTACCTGCTGCTCACCTGGGCGGCGGCCAGTGGCCCGTCGTGGCTGGTGGCCGGGAGTTTCCAGTTCACCGTCATCGCCGGGATGCTGTGCGCGCCCCTGCTGTACCGCGATGCGCGGCGCCATGTGCCGCCGGCCGCGCTGGCGGTGGGCGCGGCCATCTTCGCCGGCGTGCTGCTGATGCAGGTCGGGCACGCGCAGGGATCGCCGGCGCGGGTGCCGTGGCTGGCGCTGGCCTGCGTGCTCGGCGCCGCGGTGGCCTACCCGCTCGGCAACCGCCTGTTGCTGCTGCACCTGGAGCGCACCGGCGAGCGTCTCAACGCCACCCAGCGCGTGTTCGGCCTGACCCTGGCCAGCCAGCCGCTGTGGCTGCTCGTCGCAGGCCTGGCGTGGCAGCGTGCCGGCGTGCCGGACATGGCCCAGGTCTGGCTGGCCGGTGGCGTGGCGCTCAGCGCCGGCGTGGTCGCCACCATCCTGTTCTTCCAGGCCACCGGAATGGTGCGCGGGCAGCCGGCGGCGCTGGGCGCGGTGGAGGCGATGCAGGCCGCGGAGCTGCTGTTCGCCAGCGTGCTCGGGGCGTGGTGGCTGCACGAAGCCTGGCCGCGCGGCCTGTCGCTGGCGGGCGCCGCGCTGGTGGTTGCCGGGATCGTCGCCTTCGCGTGGCTGGTGGCACGGCCGGCCGGTGGCCGCGCCCCGCACGGCGACGCTGGCGATCCGCCGCGGGGACGGCCGTCATGAGCGCGATGGGCCTGCACGTCGAGGTGTCCGGCGAAGGCCCACCGCTGGTGCTGCTGCATGGCTGGGCCATGCACGGTGGCGTGTTCGCGCCGCTGGTCGCGCGGCTGTGCGCGTCGCGGCGGCTGCACGTGGTCGACCTGCCCGGCCACGGCGGCAGTCGCGACAGCCACGTCCCGCTGACGCTCGACGCCTGCGTGGACGCCATCGCCGCCCAGGTGCCGGTCGCGCCCTGGTGCGGATGGTCGCTGGGCGGGCTGGTCGCCCTGCACGCGGCGTCGCGCATGCCGGCGCGCGTCCCGGCGCTGGTCATGCTGTGCGCCACGCCGCGCTTCGTGCGCAGCACCGCCGGCGAGACCCCGCCCTGGCGGTGGGGCATGTCGCCGTCGATCCTCGCCGACTTCGCCGATGGACTGCGCGACGACTACCGCGGCACGCTCGACCGGTTCCTGGCACTCGAGGCGTTCGGTTCCGCCGACGTCCGCGGCGAGCTGCATGTGCTGCGCGCGCAACTGTTCGCGCGCGGCGAGATGGCGCCGCACGTGCTGGCCGACGGCCTGTCGCTGCTGCAGGCCGCGGACCTGCGTGGCGCGCTGCCTACGCTCTCGGTGCCGAGCCTGTGGCTGGGCGGACAGCGCGACCGCGTGGTGGATCCGCGCGCGATGCGCGAAGCATCGGCGCTGGCGCCGAACGCCCGCTACGACGTGGTGGCGCACGGCGGCCACGCGCCGTTCCTCACCCATGCCGACGTCGTCGGCGACGCCATCGGGCAATTCCTGGACGAGGCCGCCGCGTGAGCACCATCTTCGATCGCACGCAGGTTCGCCGCGCCTTCGCACGGGCCGCCACGACCTACGACGGCGCCTCGTCGCTGCAGCGCGAAGTCGAGGCCGAACTGCTGGAGTCGCTCGACTACCTGGCGATGCGCAACGGCCGGGACTGGGCCCCGCAGCGCGTCCTCGACCTCGGCAGCGGGCCCGGGCGCGCGGCGGCCGCGATGCGCCAGCGCTGGCCGCAGGCGCAGGTGGTGGCGATGGACCTGGCCATGCCGATGCTGCGTGCGATGCCGGTGCGCCGGGGCTGGAACCCGCTGCGTGCGCCCCTGCAGCGCGTCAACGCCGACGCGCGCGCGTTGCCGCTCGCCGACGACAGCCTCGACGTGCTGTTCTGCAACCTGTGCCTGCAATGGGTCGAGGACCTTCCGGCGGCCTTCGCCGGCTTCCGGCGCGTGCTGCGCCCCGGCGGCCTGCTGCTGTGCTCGACGTTCGGCGCCGGAACGCTGGACGAACTGCGTGCGGCCTTCGCCGCCGCCGACGCGGCGGAGCATGTCAGCCCGTTCGTGTCGATGGCGCAGTTCGGCGACGCGCTGCTGCAGGCCGGCTTCCGCGACCCGGTGGTCGAGCGCGACTCGCGGCGCCGTCACTACCCGGACATGCCGGCGCTGATGCGCGAACTGCGCGCGATCGGCGCCACCAATGCGCTGGCCGGGCGCCGCCGCGGGCTCACCGGGCGCGCGCGCTTCGCCGCGGCGGCAGCGG
>DATINB010000374.1:0-1631 GCA_035474775.1 Luteimonas sp. | reverse complement strand
GCTACCTCCTCTGGACGTCGTCCGACTATGGCGGCTTCCCGTACGCCGAGCTGATCAACTTCAGCTGCAACCTGCCGCCCGAGGTCGAGATCCGGATGGTGGCGCGCACCCGGGCCTGAGCAGAGCGGTGACCGGGCGGCTGGTCGCCTAGAATCCGCGGCATGACAACCTGCCGCGGCGTCCCGTGACCCCCTTCACCACCGCCCTGCGCGTGATCGGCTGGCCGTACGACGGTGCCCCGTCGGGCGGGCCTTGGGCGGAAGCCATGGCCCTGCATCCGCAGGCGCATCCGGCACGCGTGGTCGAGCAGCACCGCTCCGGCTACATCGTCGCCACGGGTCCCGGCGACGGAGTCAAGGTGGAATCGCCACCGGAATGGCAGCGGCCGTCCAATTACCTCAAGGATGGCGGGCTCGCGGTGGATCGCCCCGCGGTCGGCGACTGGGTGCTGGTCGAGGCGGGCCTGATCGTGACCCTGCTGCCGCGGCGCACCACCCTCAAGCGCGCCGCCGCCGGCGAGCATTACAGGCAACAGCTGATCGCCGCCAACGTCGACACCGTGCTGATCGCCTGCGGCCTCGACAACGATTTCAACCCGCGCCGCATCGAGCGCTACCTGATGCTGGTCCAGGACGGCGGCACGCGCGCCGTGATCGTGCTGACCAAGGCCGACCGCGACGACGCCGACGTGGATGCCGCGCTGGCGGCGCTGGCCGAGGTCGCCGGCGACCGCGTGCCGGTGCATGCGGTGGACGCGCGCGCAGCCGACAGCGTCGCCGTGCTGCTGCCGTGGCTGCAGCCCGGCATGACCGCGGTGCTGGTCGGCAGCTCGGGCGCCGGCAAGTCCACGCTCACCAACACCCTGTTGGGCCATGCGCGGATGAAGACCAACACCGTGCGCGAGAACGACGCCCGCGGCCGGCACACCACCACCCACCGCGCACTCATTCCGCTGCCGTCCGGCGGCTGCCTGATCGACACGCCGGGCATGCGCGAGCTCAAGCCCACCGGCGAGGAAGACCTGGTCGAAGGCGGCTTCGCCGATATCGAGGCGCTGGCCGCGGCCTGCCGGTTCCGCGACTGCCTGCACGAGCGCGAGCCCGGCTGCGCGGTGCGCGCCGCGATCCAGGACGGCACGCTGGACGCCTCCCGGTTCGCCAATTACCTGAAGCTGCGCGACGAGGTGGCCCTGGCCGCCGAACGCCTGGCCGCGCGCATGGCGCAGAAGCAGGGCATCAAGAGCGGCGGCCGGCCCACGCCCAAGCCGCCGGGGCGCAACCCCGCGCGCAACGGGCGCTGACGCCATGCCTTTCGGGCCGGAGATCGCGCACCACGCCGCGCTCGACGCGCGGATGGTGCAGGCCGCGCGCGGCATCCGCCTGTTGTCGCTGGCCAGCTGGCCGGTCGAGGTGCAGCAGCGCTTCCTCGCGGACCATGCGCGCGGCCAGCTGGTGGTGCCGCGCGTGGAGTATGCCGCGCTCGATTTCAGCGATGCCCGGCGCGAACTGGCGGCCATCGCCGCCGCGGCGGATCCGACCCATCCCGCGGGTGCCTACCTGCTGGACTCCGTGCACAGCTGGGACCTCGCGGCCCGGTTGCTGGAATCACTCGGCACGCGCGCCGCCGGCGCG